>NZ_BAAHAF010000136.1:0-846 GCF_054777815.1 Angustibacter speluncae
GCCCGCGCGGGCGGCGATCGCCAGCCGACGGCGGGCGGCCTCGGTGCGCTCGGTCTCCGGGCCCTGCGCGTCGGCGGGTCCGCGGTCGTCGCCGTCGTCGCGGGTGGCCCCGTGCGCGCGGGCCGGACCGTCGTCGCGGACGCGGTCGCGTACAGGGACCTCGGGGCCCGCCCCCACCGGCTCGAGCAGCGCGAGCGCCGCCTCGACCCCGCCGTCGGCGAAGGCGTCCCACAGCACGGGCAGCTCCCACGCCCCGGTGGCGCGCACCGACACCCCGCGCGGACCGGTGCGCCGCACCTCGCCGCGCACCAGCAGCAGCCAGGCGCCGAACACGGTCGCGGCGTAGGGACCCTGGGCGTCCTCGAAGAAGGTGGCGTCGGCGGGGCCGGTCGAGTCGTCGAGGGTGAGGAACACGACGCGGCGGCCCGACCGGATCGGCGGCGTCTGGGTCGCGACCTTGACGCCCGCCAGCAGCACCTCGCTGCGGCTGCGGCGGGTGAGCAGGTCGCGCGCGGGCGTGACGCCGAGCGCGCGCAGCAGCGGCAGGTACGAGCGGACCACGTGCTCGCTGGCGTCGAGGCCGAGCACCTCGAGCTCGGCGCGCAGCACCTCGGCACCGGTCATCTCGGGCAGCCCGCTCGCGACCACCTGCTCCGGCGCGTCGCCGAGGTCGAGGGTGGTCTGCACCGGCTGGTCGGCCGCCGCGGTGACCTGCCGGGCGGCCTGCGACTGCCGCGCCGCCACCTCGCGCACGCCACCCCCTGCCCCACCGCCGACGAGCCCGCTCCCCACCAGCACCCGGCGGTCGACCGGTCCGGCCCCCGCGGGGTCGCCGCCGCGGCGGCC
>NZ_BAAHAF010000137.1:0-550 GCF_054777815.1 Angustibacter speluncae
ACCTCGGCCGCCGAGCCCGCGGGGGGCAGCAGCACGGCGACGGCTCCCACGCCGAGCGGCGCGAGCAGGTCGCGCGCCGGTGCGCGGCCGGTGACGCGCCCGCCGACGTCGAGCTCGAGCGCGACCCGCGCGGGGTCGTCGGCCAGCGGACGGTAGGCCTGCCCGACGGCGGCGGACGCACCGGTGGTCGCCAGCGAGGGACCCTCGTCGCGCACCAGCACGGCCTGCAGGTCGGGCAGCGCGCCGTCGGTGCCGGTGGACGGCGTCGCGCGCAGCACGAGCGTGCGCGACTGGTCGGCGGACCGGGCCGCGTCGACGACGACGGCGGGCAGCGCGGGCACCGAGCGCACCAGGTCGGTCGGGGCGGGGTCGCCGGCCTGGGTCGCCGACCAGCCGCCGAGCCCGAGCAGGGGCAGCACGCAGAGCAGGGCGGCCACGACCGGCACCGCCCCGCGCACCCCTCGACGGCGACGCGGCTCGCGGGGTCGGGCCTCGTCGACGTCGTCCGCGGCGGCTGGGACGAGGAGCTGGTCGCGTGGGCCGGCGTCGA
>NZ_BAAHAF010000138.1:0-2086 GCF_054777815.1 Angustibacter speluncae
CCGGCCGACGCCGCGTCGGCGTCGGTGGCCGGCGTCGCCGGCCCCGTGCGCGACGTCGTGGCGCCCCGGCCGCCGCCGCCCCCGCCGTCCCCGACCCCCGAGCGGGTGTCGAGGTCGTCGAACCGCGGCTCGAGCGGCGGGTCCGGCGGCTCGGGTGGGTCCGGTGGGTCGTCGGGTGGCGGCGCCGCCGCCCCCGCACCGGTGTCGGCGGGCGGCAGCTCGGAGGTCGTGGCGCTGGTGAACCAGGAGCGGGCGAAGGCCGGGTGCGGCCCGGTCAGCTCGAACGGCGCGCTGAACGCGGCCGCCCAGGGCCACAGCGCCGACATGGCGACGAACGACTACTTCTCGCACACCAGCCTGGACGGCCGCTCGTTCGCCGACCGCATCCGCGCCGCCGGGTACCCGGGCGGCACGATCGGGGAGAACATCGCCGCGGGCCAGGGGTCGGCGTCGTCGGTGATGGCGTCGTGGATGGGCAGCTCGGGCCACCGCGCCAACATCCTGAACTGCTCGTTCCGGCACATCGGCGTCGGTGTCGCCCGCGGCGGGTCCTACGGCACGTACTGGACCCAGACCTTCGGCGGCTGAACGGGTACGCGCGGCTGCCGGGGCCGGAGACGGTGCCCGGGTCGCGATCCGCGAGCGGCCGTCCGCCGCCGGGCTGCGGCGCGGACGAGCGGGCCGCATACTCGGCGGACACCCGCCGACGGAAGGAACGGGCACGACATGGGCATCCTGAGCAAGCTGACCAAGCTCGGCATCGCGAAGAAGGCCGTGGACGAGGCGCGCAAGCCGGAGAACCAGCGACGGGCCAAGGAGATGCTCGCCAAGGCGCGCAACCGGAACGCGGGGTCGCGACCGCGTCCCTGAGCCGGACGGAGCGGGTGACGGGAATCGAACCCGCATGACCAGCTTGGAAGGCTGGGGCTCTACCATTGAGCTACACCCGCGCGCACCGCGGCGGGCGGCGCAGCCACCAGGGTAGTGGGGTGCCGCGGCCGGTCGCGACGAGGTTCCTCCGGCGGCGTCAGGCCGGGTCCGCGACGTCGGCGACGGTCGCCCCCGAGGCCCGCACCAGGTCGTCGACCGCCACGAACGCGCTCCACCCGTGCACGCCCGCGCCCATCGCGACCGTGCGGCCCTGCAGCCGGGTGTCGACCACGACGGGCCAGCCGGGCTCGCTGCCGAGCGGCGTGATCGTCCCGCGCTCGTAGCCGGTGGCGGCCAGCGCGTCCGCGGCCGACGGCATCGTCATCCGGCTGACGCCGAGCAGCGCCCGCAGCCGCGGCCAGGCGATCGTGCTCGTCCCGTCGACCAGGACGAACAGGTGCGTGCGGTCGGGCAGCCGCACGACGAGCGACTTCACGACGTCGGCCGGCTCGACCCCGAGCAGCCGCGCGGCCTCCTCGAGGCTCCCGGCGGCCGGCCGCTCACGCACCCGCACCTCGAGGCCGAGCGCCTGCGCGGCGGCCAGCACCCGGGCGGGGCCGGCGTCCGCGGCGTCGTCCGTGCGGCCGGTCGTCATCGCGGCAGCGTAGGACCGCTGCGCCGCACTACGCTCGGTCCCGCACGGGGTGTGGCGCAGCTTGGTAGCGCGTCCGCTTTGGGAGCGGAAGGCCCCCGGTTCGAATCCGGGTACCCCGACGGCGGCCGACCGGCGTCAGCCGGTCGGTCCGCGACGGGGGACCGGGATGACGGGAGCCGGTCGGGCGGGCGAGGCACGAGGCCGCCCCCTGTCCGGCGGTTCCGGGTACCCCGACGACGGCCGACCGGCGTCAGCCGGTCGGTCCGCGACGGGGGACCGGGCGGCCTCGGCGAGGCGAGCTCGCACCTCACGGGGCGCGCACGCCACGTTCGGGAGGTGGTCGCCACCTGGACGTGGTGGACGGACAGGGCGCGCAGGTCAGCGGCGCGTCGCCTGCCGGGCCTCGGCGAGCAACCGGCCGGTCACGGCGTCCAAAGCCTCGACCGCCCCGTGCGCCTCCCGCCCGACCGGCGGCCGCGCCGCGTAGGCGGCCCGCTCGACCACGGCGTGCGCCTCGCGGGCCTGCGGCAGCCGGGCGCCGACCGCGGCCACGGTCTCGCC
>NZ_BAAHAF010000139.1:0-2669 GCF_054777815.1 Angustibacter speluncae
CCGCGGCCGCCGCGCGCGCCCCCGGGTCGGCGCGGACCGCCTCGTCGGCCAGCAGCCACGCGGTGAGCAGGGCCAGCGCGGCCCGCTCGCTCCCCGCCGGCAGGTCGGCCGCGATCGCCGCGAACGTCGACCGGTCGAGGACGGCGCCGTCCAGGTCGGCGGCCAGGTCGCCGAGGGCGGGCGCGGGTAGCACCTGCGGGTCGAGCAGGTCGGTCGGCGCCTGCGCGAGCCGGTGCACCAGCACGGCGAGCGGCGGCCCGCCGCGGGTGGGGCCCGGGACGACGGACGCGGGCAGCGCCCCCGTCCCAGCGGTCTTCTCGCTCACGCCGTGCCTCCCCAGGTGCGGCGCGCGAAGGCGCGCGCGAACTCGACCAGCTCCTCGTCCGACGACACGGCGTACACGTCGTACCCGGTGAGCGTGCGGACGCCGTCGCGGCCGGCGGTGGTCGGCACCCAGCCGGCCGGCACGTCCAGGATGAGCGACCCGCCGCCGCCCGCGGCCTGCAGGGCGCGGTCGGCCAGGCCGACCCACCCCGCCTCCTCGGCGCGCTCGCCGGCGGGCGCCATCGTCGTCACGCCGGTGTCGGACACGACGGCGACGTGCGTCGGACCGGTCGCGGTCGGCGGCCGGCCGTCCGCGCCGAGGTAGGTGCGCTCGAGCAGCGACAGCGGGAACGCGGTGCCGCCGCCGAAGAAGGCGACCACCGCCCGCAGCACGGCGTCCGGGTCGCGGACGAACCCGTCCGTGCCCGCCACCTGGCCCGGCCCGCTCCACGTCGTGGCCTGCACCCGCGCGCCGACCCGCAGCGCCGACAGCGCGAGCACCGCGCCGGCGAGCGCGACCCAGGAGAACCGCTTCGGGTCGGGCATCGAGCCGGACGAGTCGAGGTACAGGTCGAGGTCGACCGGACGCCGCTGCGGGTCGACCCGCACGTCGTCGAGCACGGTGCGGCGCTGCGTCGTCACCCCCGGCACGATCACGGGGGACGCGGTGACGGTGCCCGTCCAGTCGACCTCGCCGAGGTCGTCGCCGAGCTCCCAGGTCTCGAGCCCGCCGAGCAGCGGGTCGGGGCGGGACGGGCTCTCCCGCACCGGGAACGGCACCAGGTGCGCCGCGGCGCGCTCGCGGTACCAGGCCACCGCGACGTCCTCGAGCGACGACGTCTCGCCGAGCGCGGCAAGCACCGCGTGCAGGTCGGCGGGCAGCAGGGCGTTGCCCAGCGAGCCGGTGGCCGTCCCCTCGGCGGACGCCTCCGCGACCGCGGGGGTGTCGTCGTCCGAGGTCACGTCCTCGACCGACCCCACCACCCGCGGGTCGACGGCCGGGTGCACCACCGGGGCCCCGAGCGTCGCGTCGCCCACCACGCCGTACGGCAGCCCGCCGCCGTGGTCGCCGCACACCACCTGCACGACGACCGGCGCGGCGCCGTCGAGCTCGTCGTCGGTGAGGCTCGTGCGCACCAGGCTCGCGAAACCGCCTGCGCCGCCGACGGGGTCGTCGGCGTAGGCCCGCACCAGCCGCGCGCACAGCAGCGCCGCCGGCTCGTCGACCCGCACCGCCGTGCCGGCGAGCGAGCCGCGCGGCTCCTCCCACAGCAGCTCGCACGCCCGCAGCACCAGCGCCATCAGCGGGTCGCGCGGCGCGCCGAGCGCGTGCCAGACGCCGACCAGGTCGGCCCGCCCCGCCCGCTGCAGCCGGTCGTTCACCAGCAGGTCGTTCCACAGGTTCGCGACGACCGGCACCAGCCCGTCGCGGTCGACCAGGCCGGCCCGGACGCGGGCCGCGATCCGCACGCCGGTGCGCCGGTCACCGGGCGCCAGCACGTGGTGCCCGATCTCGTGGGCGAGCACCGCGACCGGGTGGTCGTCGAGACCGAGCCGGCGCACCTCGGCCAGGTCGATGTGCACCTCGACGGCGCGCGAGTCGTACCAGGCGAACGACCCCACCTCGGGCACCGGTTCCACGTGCAACCGGGGCGGGTGGACCCGGGTCGAGGTGCCCCACGCCCGCAGCGCCTCGGGCCAGGCGTCGTGCCAGCGCCCGACGAGCGCGTCGGGCGCGCTCACGCGGCCCGCCCGGCCGCGGACCCGTGAGGCAGGACGACCTCGAGCCGGTACGAGTGCGCCCGGCTCACCAGCAGCGCCCGGCCGTCGGGCTCGGGGACGGCACCGGTGACCTCGTCGTCCCAGGGCACCGGCAGGTCGGGCGGCGCGACCGGCCGCGCCGGCGGCGGCACCGCCCCGGGCTGCGGGACCAGCGAGGAGCCGTGCACGTCGGCGACCACCGCCCACGCCTCCGGCCCGGCGACCGCGACCCACCCGGTCGGGCCACCCGGCACCGCGACCGGCAGCCGCGCCCACGTCCCGCCCCACGGCCCGAACCCGCCGACCCGGCGCACGACGCCCGCGCGCTGCGGCACCTCCGGCCACCACCAGCGGTCGCCGCGATGCCGTTCGAGCACGTCGGTCGCGCTCCCGACGCCGAGCAGGGGCGCGAGCACCGTCTCGACGAGCTCGACCGCCTCGCGCAGCGCGGCGTCGACGTACCGCGCCAGCCCCGCCCGCCAGGCCGCGACGCGCAGCGCCCCCCGCACCCGCTCGGCCGGGGGCGGCGGACCGGTCAGTCGCGCGGCCCAGGCGTCCAGCCGGCCGGCCCGGCCGACGACGTC
>NZ_BAAHAF010000140.1:0-3988 GCF_054777815.1 Angustibacter speluncae
CGCGCACCCGTCCGCGCGGCCTCGTGCGCGCACGCGGCGGCCAGCGAGAGCGAGTCGGGCCCGCCGCTGCACGCGACGAGCACCAGCGCGTCGGGGTCGAGGCCGGCGAGCGCCGTCCGCACCGCCAGGCGGACCGCGGCGACCGCCGGTGCCGGACCGCTCACGGCAGCGGTGCCACGGTCGCGGACGTCAGCCGTGCACCCGGCGCACCCAGGCGCGGGGGTCGGCGATCTCCTCGGGGAGCGGCAGCGTGTCCGGCGAGGTCCAGACCGCGTTGAAGCCGTCCATGCCGACCGCGTCGACGACGCCGCGGACGAAGACGGCGCCGTCGCGGTACTGGCGCATCTTCGCCTCGAGCCCGAGCAGGCGCCGCAGCACGCGGTCGAGGGCGCCGCTGCCGGCGCGCCGCGCGGTGAACCGCTCGCGGATCGTGGCGACGCTGGGGATGACCTGCGGGCCGACCTCGTCCATGACGACGTCGGCGTGGCCCTCGAGCAGCGACATCACGGCCGTGAGCCGGGCGACGGCGGCGCGCTGCTCCGGCGTCTGCACCAGCTCGAGCAGGCCGGTCCCGTCGCCGCCGCGCAGCACGTCCGGCAGCTGGCGGGCGGCGGCGGTGAGCCGGTCGGCGAGCTGGCCCGGCTCGCCGAGCAGGTCCTCGGCCAGCGCGCGGCTGGCGCCGAGCAGGTGCTCGCGCAGCCAGGGCGTGGCGGTGAACTGCACCCGGTGGGTCTCCTCGTGCAGGCACACCCAGAGCCGGAAGTCGTCGGGGTCGGCGTCGAGCTCGCGCTCGACCTGCACGACGTTCGGCGCGACGAGGAGCAGCCGGCCCGTGCCCGAGCCCTCGGCCCCGCTGATGTCGTACTGCCCCAGCACCTTCGACCCGAGGAACGCCAGCAGCGAGCCCAGCTCGACGCCGGTGACCTTGCTGCCGACCGCCTGGGTGAGCCCGCCCGGCCTGGCCTCGCGACGCGCGGTCGCCGCGGCGACCGGGGGCGCGAGCATCTCGCGGAAGGAGTCGACGTTCGCGGTCACCCAGCCGAGCCGGTCGACCACGAGCACCCCCTCGCCGGGACGCGCGTGCAGGCCGGTGGTCTCGGCGACGTAGCCGGTGGAGTCGGACGCGTACCGACGCAGCTGCTCGACGACGTCGCACGCCTCCTGCGCGCCGACCTGCGGGCCGGGACGCAGCAGCTGGCCGGCCGCCCGGGTCGCGAGGTCCCAGTCGATCAGCGCGTCGACGGCGGTGTGGGCGACCGGCTCGGGCTGCATCGCGCCACCGTAACCCGCGCCGTCCGGCCCGGTTCGCTCACCACGTTCGGTACGTGAGCGCACCGTTCACGGGGCGTGCACGCCGACTGGACGGGCAGGTCACCAACTGAACGTGGTGAGCGGACGCCGCCGTCAGCGGCAGCCGCAGGCGGCGAGCGCGGCAGCGACCCGGTCGAGGGCGCGCCGCGCCGCCTCGGTCGAGGGGGCGGCGTCGACCATCACGGTGAAGGCGAGCAGCCGGCCGTCCGCGTCGACGACCGTGCCGGCGAGGCTGCTCGTCCCGGTGAGCGAGCCGGTCTTGGCGCGGACGAGTCCGCGGCCGGCGGCCGCCTCGGGAGCGGTGAACCGGGGGGCGAGCGTGCCGGTGAGGGCCGCGACGGGCAGTCCGGTGAGGACGCCGCGCAGCTGCGGGTGCTCGTCCGACGCGGCGGCGGCCAGCGCGGCCGTCAGCGTCCGGGGCGCCAGGCGCGACCCGTCGGACAGCCCGCTGCCGTCGGCGAGCACGGCACCCTCGACGGGCACGCCCACCTCGGCGACGGCGGCGAGCACGGCGGCCCCACCCGTCCCGAACCCGGGTGCGGCACCGGCGTCGAGCGCCACGAGCCGCGACAGGGCCTCGGCGACGTCGTTGTCGCTGGTCGCGAGGGTGTGCGCGACCACCTCGCCGAGCGGCGCGGACTCGACCGAGGCGACCTCGGTGGCCTGCTCGGGCACCCGGGCCCGGTCGGGCGGTGCGACCACGAGGACGCCGGCGCGGCCGAGCTCCTCGACGAAGGTGGCGGCCGCCGCGAGCCCGGGGTCGGGGACGCGCGGGGCGTAGGTCTCGCGGCGCAACCGGCCGGCGTCGACGGCCAGCCCGGTGACCGGCGCCACGTACCCGGCGGCCAGGTCAGCCGGCACGACGCCGGGACCGGTCGGCGCACCACCCCAGCCGAGCCCGGCGAACAGGGAGTCGTCCAGGTGCAGCCGCACACCGGCCGACGAGCTGGTGCGCAGGGCCGAGCCCACCTGCTCGGCCAGGTCGCCGAGGCCGGCGCGGCCGACGACCGACGCGGGGTCGCCGGGGCCGGGGCCGAGCAGCAGGTCGCCACCGCCGACCAGGTAGAGGTCGTCGCCGTCGCGGCGCACCGCGGTCGTGAGGACGTGGTCGGGTCCGAGCCGGTGCAGCACCGCCGTCCCGGTCAGGACCTTGGCGACCGAGGCGGGCTCGAAGACGGCGCCGCCGGAGACCTCGAGCAGCTCGGCCCCGTCCGCGGGGTCGACGACCGACGCGCCGACCCGCGCCCCGAGCGCGGGGTCGGCCAGCAGCGGGCCGAGGGCGGCCGAGAGCGCCTGCGGGTCCGGTGCGGGGGCGGCGTCGTCGAGGGCGGCGCTCGCGCCGGGCGTCCACGGGCCGGGCTCGACCGCACCGGGCGCCGTGCCGACCTCGGGGTACGGCTGGGGGACGGGGTCGTCGGTGAGCGGCCCCGGCACGCGGTCGCGGACGTCGGCCACCGCGTAGGCACCGCCGGCGCCGAGCAGGACCAGCACGACGGCGGTCGCCACGAGGGCGCGTCGGCCGCGTCCGCGCCGCTGCTGCGCCACCTGCACCCCGTCCGGTCGAAGCGGTCCCGTCGAACCCGGCTGCCCGGGCGGGCGGCCCGTGCGGGAGACTAGCCGCCGATCTTCGACACCCTCGAGCACGGGAGCGCGACATGGACTTCGACGTCACGATCGAGATCCCGAAGGGGACGCGGAACAAGTACGAGGTCGACCACGTCACCGGCCGCATCAAGCTCGACCGGACGCTGTTCACCGCCACCCGCTACCCGGCCGACTACGGGTTCATCGACAACACCCTCGGCGAGGACGGCGACCCGCTCGACGCGCTCGTGCTCATCGACGAGCCCACCTTCCCGGGCTGCCTGATCCGCTGCCGCGCGATCGGCATGTTCCACATGCGCGACGAGGCCGGCGGCGACGACAAGGTGATGTGCATCCCCGCGGGCGACCCGCGGCTCGACCACCTGCAGGACCTCGACGACATCGGCGAGTTCTACCGGCTCGAGATCCAGCACTTCTTCGAGACCTACAAGGACCTCGAGCCCGGCAAGTCCGTCGAGGGCGCCCACTGGGTCGGCCGCGCCGAGGCCGAGGCCGAGATCCACGCCTCGTTCCAGCGGCTCAAGGACAACCCGCAGGACCACTGAGGCCCGCGCCACCGGGGAACGACGGCCGCCCCGCGTCCAGCCGTCTTCGCGAGGCGAGCACACCCTTCACGGGGCGCGCGCACGCCACGTCCAGTTGGCGATCGCCCACTGGACGTGGTGGACGGACGGGCTCAGGGGCGGCCGGCGAACGGCATGGTGCCGCTCATCCGCAGCGAGGTCTCGCGCAGCGGCACGCCCGCGCGGGGCGCCTCGACCATGCGGCCGCCGCCGGAGTAGATGGCGACGTGGTAGATCGAGCCGGACGAGCTCGAGCTGCCGTAGAAGATCAGGTCGCCCGGCCGCAGCTGCGAGTACGAGATCTTCTGCACCGCGTCGTACTGCGAGCGCGAGGTGCGCGGCAGGCTGACCCCGCCGTGCCGCCAGGCGGCGCCGGTGAGGCCGGAGCAGTCGTAGGCGTCCGGGCCGGTGCCGCCCCACTGGTACGGCTTGCCGATCTGGGTGCGCGCCCACTCGACGGCCGCCTGGCCGCCCGCGGCCGAGCCGCGCGAGCTGCCCGACGGCGGGGT
>NZ_BAAHAF010000141.1:0-22203 GCF_054777815.1 Angustibacter speluncae
AGGTCGATGCGGGCCTGGATCTGCTCCTCGCTCGCCCGCGCCACCTCGCCGCCGCCGCTGCGGGCGAGCTCGACGCGCTGGTCGTCGGCGGCGTCGACCCCGACGACCTGGCCGACGGCCGCACCGCGCACGCCGCGCTCGAGGCCGCCCCGTTCGTGGTGAGCCTCGAGGTCCGCGGGTCCGCGGTCACCGCCCACGCCGACGTCGTGCTGCCGGTCGCGCCGGTCGCCGAGAAGGCCGGGGCGTACCTGAACTGGGAGGGCCGGCTGCGCCCGTTCGACGCCGTGCTCGACTCCCGCGCGATGAGCGACCTGCGGGTGCTCGGTGCGGTCGCCGACCAGATGGACGTCGACCTCGGCCTGCGCGACGCGCTGCAGGCCCGGGCCGAGCTCGCCGAGCTCGGCGGCTGGGAGCGGGGTGCCCCCGCGCCGCAGGTCGCCCCGGGCGAGCCGGCCGCGCCGGCGCCCGGCGAGGCCGTCCTGGCCACCTGGGCGCTCATGCTCGGCACCGGTCGGCTGCAGGACGGCGAGCCGTTCCTCGCGGGCACCGCGCACCGCGCGCACGCCCGGATGAGCCCGGCCACGGCCGAGGCCGCCTCCGTCACCGACGCCACCCGCGTGCGGGTGGCGACGGCCGACGGGTCGGTCACCGTGCCGCTCGTCGTCACCGACATGCCGGACGGCGTCGTCTGGCTGCCGTCGGCGAGCCAGGGCTGCGACGTGCACCGCGACCTGCGCGCCGGCGCCGGCTCGCTGGTGCGGGTGAGCGCGGCACCGGTCGAGGTCACGGCCACCACCGAGGGGAGCCCGGCGTGAACGTGCTGCAGGCAGGGACGCTGCACTCGGCGGTCGTGACCGACCCCGGCACCGCCGACTTCAGCCAGGACAACGGCTGGGTCATCGCGGGCAAGATGCTGTTCGTCTTCGTCTTCCTCGTGGTCAACGTGCTCGCGGCGATCCTGCTCGAGCGCAAGATCATCGGGCGGATGCAGAACCGGCCCGGCCCGAACCGCGCCGGCCCGGGCGGTGTCATCCAGTCGCTCGCCGACGGCGTCAAGCTGATGCTGAAGGAAGACATCATCCCCAAGGGCGCCGACCGGACGCTCTACATCCTGGCGCCGGCGATCGCGGCGATCCCGTGCTTCCTGTCGTTCGCGGTGATCCCGATGGGCCCCGCGGTGCAGATCCCGTTCACCGACGTGGTGACGCCGCTGCAGATGACCGACCTGCCGGTCGCGGTGCTCTACATCCTCGCCGTCACCAGCATCGGCGTGTACGGCCTGGTGCTCGCCGGCTGGGCGTCCGGCTCGACCTACCCGCTGCTCGGCGGCGTCCGTTCCACGGCGCAGGTCATCTCCTACGAGCTGTCGATGGGCCTGGCGCTGGTCAGCGTCTTCGTCTTCGCCGGCTCGATGTCGACCTCCGAGATCGTGAACAGCCAGAACGACCTGTGGTGGGGCATCCCGCTGCTGCCCGCGTTCGTCGTCTACGTCATCTCGATGGTGGGCGAGACCAACCGGCTCCCGTTCGACCTCCCCGAGGCCGAGGGCGAGCTGGTCGGCGGCTTCCACACCGAGTACTCGGCGCTGAAGTTCGCGATGTTCTTCCTCGCCGAGTACGTCAACATGGTCACCGTCTCGGCCCTGGCGACCACGCTGTTCCTCGGCGGCTGGCGCGCCCCGTGGCCGCTGTCGTCCATCGGCGAGGGCATGCTCAACGAGGGCTGGTGGCCGCTGCTGTGGTTCACCGTCAAGGTCTGGCTGTTCATGTTCCTGTTCATCTGGCTGCGCGGCTCGCTGCCGCGGCTGCGGTACGACCAGTTCATGCGGTTCGGCTGGAAGGTGCTCATCCCGATCGCGCTGGTCTGGATCGTGCTGTCCGGCCTGGTGCGCGCGGCGCAGACCTTCCTCGAGGTCGACGTCCGCTCGCTGCTGGTGCCGGCCGCCATCGTCCTGGGCGTGCTCGCCGTCGGCCTGTACCTGCTCGAGCGGCTCAACCCGCCCAAGGACGAGCAGGCCGACGCACCGGGCGAGTTCGACGCGTTCGCGGGCGGCCACCCGGTGCCGCCGATGCCCGGCCAGGCCCTGCCGCCCTCGCGGCGCCGGGCCGCGCGCGAGCCGGTGACGGTGGGCGCGCCCGAGCTGACGAAGACCACCGCGTCGACCACGACCGACGCGACCGCCGCCGACGGCTCCACCGAGGAGGACACCCGTGGCTGACCAGACCCCGGCACTGCCCGAGGGCAGCCGGCCCAAGAAGGGCAACGCCCTCACCGAGCTGCTCGCGCCCGTCGCCGGCTTCGGGGTCTCGTTCCGCACCATGTTCCGCAAGGTGCAGACCGAGCAGTACCCCGAGCAGAAGGTGCCGACCCAGCCGCGCTACCACGGCCGGCACCAGCTGAACCGGCACCCGGACGGCCTGGAGAAGTGCATCGGCTGCGAGCTGTGCGCGTGGGCGTGCCCGGCCGACGCGATCTACGTCGAGGGCGCCTCGAACACGCCGGAGGAGCAGTTCTCGCCCGGCGAGCGGTACGGCCGCGTCTACCAGATCAACTACCTGCGCTGCATCTTCTGCGGGCTGTGCATCGAGGCGTGCCCGACCCGGGCGCTCACGATGACGAACGAGTACGAGCTCGCCGGCCCCTCCCGCGAGGGGCTCATCTACGAGAAGCAGGACCTGCTCGGCCCGATGCTGCCCGGCATGCTCGCCGCACCGCACCCGATGGCGCCGGGCACCGAGGACACCAGCTACTACCGCGGCGAGGTCACCCGCGCCGTGCCGGAGCAGGTCGCGTGGGTCACCGCGCACCGTCCCGACGACGACAGCCTGCGCCAGTTCGGCGTCGACGCCCCGTCGGGCTCGCAGGCGTCGCAGGCCGGCTCGCAGGCCGGGGGTGGGTCGTGAGCCTCGTCCACGTGCTCGCCGCGCAGGCGCCGACCGTGCCCGTGGTGCCCGCCGACCCGCAGCTCGGCAGCGCCGAGACGGTGCTGTTCTGGATCCTCGCGCCGCTGATGGTGATCGCCTCGCTCGGCCTGCTGTTCGTGAAGAAGGCCGTGCACGCCGCGGTGCTGGTCGCGTTCACGATGATCTGCCTGGCGGTCATGTACGCCGCCCAGGACGCCCAGTTCCTGTTCGCCGCGCAGATCGTCGTCTACACCGGCGCGGTCATGATGCTGTTCCTGTTCGTGCTGATGCTGGTCGGCGTCGACTCGGCCGACTCCCTCGTCGAGACGATCAAGGGCCAGCGCTGGGTCGGGCTGCTCACCGGGTTCGCGATCTTCGTGGTCGTCGGCGGCGGCATCACCGGCTACGCGTTCAGCATCGTCGACTGGACGATCCGGCTGCCGTTCGGCGCCGACCCGCTGCGCCTCGGCGAGCCGATCGGCCTCGACGCCGCGAACGCCGACGGCAACCCGGTCGGCGTCGCCCGCGAGGTGTTCGGCCGCTACGTCTTCGCCTTCGAGGTCGTCGCCACCCTGCTGGTCATCGCGGCGCTCGGCGCCATCCTGCTCACCCACCGCGAGCGGCTCACCGCGCGGCCCACCCAGGCCTCGCTGGCCCGCGACCGGGTGCGGCAGGGCACCCAGGTACCGCCGCTGCCCGCGCCGGGCGTCTTCGCCCGGTCGAACGCGGTCGACACCCCGGCGCTGCTGCCCGACGGCAGCCCCAGCGAGCTGTCGGTGTCGCGCGTGCTCGCCGTCCGCGGCCAGAACCGCTCGGCCGACCGGCTCGCCGGCCAGGTCGACGTGCTCCAGGACGAGATCGCCGGTCACCCGCGCGGCCGCGACGTCGCCGGCACGGGCCGTGACACCGGCAACGCCTCGCCCGAGACCGGCGACGACGCCGTCGGCTCGCCGCCCGGCGACCCGGCCGACCCCGCCCGCCAGGGCGGCACCCAGGGGAGCGCCGACGCGCCGGAGGGGACCCGATGACCGTCACCGCCTACCTGGTGCTGGCCTGCCTGCTGTTCTCGATCGGCGCGGCCACGGTGCTCGTGCGCCGCAACGCGATCGTGGTGTTCATGGGCGTCGAGCTGATGCTGAACGCCGCGAACCTGGTGCTGGTCACCGCCGCCCGCCAGCAGGGCAGCCTCGAGGGCCAGGTCATCGCGTTCTTCGTGATGGTCGTGGCCGCGGCCGAGGTGGTCGTCGGGCTGGCGATCATCGTGTCCATCTTCCGCACCCGCAGGTCCGCGTCGGTCGACGACGTCAACCTGCTGAAGTACTGAGGGCCTCGGTGGCCGTGATGGAGGGACGGATCAGGTGAACCCCCTGACCGCAGTGCAGACCGCCGGCGAGGCGGCGCACGGGACCGCGATCGCGGCCGAGGGCGTGGTGTCGTCCGCGTGGCTGCTGGTGGCGCTGCCGCTGGCCGGCGCCGCCGTGCTGCTGCTCGGTGGCCGGCGCACCGACCGCTGGGGCCACTGGCTCGGCGTCGCGCTCTCGTGGGGCTCGTTCGTCGTCGGGGCCGTGGTGATGCTGCACCTGCTCGGCCTGCCCGCCGAGGAGCGGACGCAGGACGTGCACCTGTACTCGTGGGTGCCCGCCGGCAGCTTCGTGGTCGACGCGGGGCTGCGCATCGACCCGCTGTCGATGACGTTCGTCATGCTCGTGACGTTCGTCGGGTCGCTGATCCACGTCTACTCCGTGGCGTACATGGAGCACGACACCGACCGGCGCCGGTTCTTCGCCTACCTGAACCTGTTCGTGGCGGCGATGCTGCTGCTGGTGCTGGCCGACAGCTACCTGCTGCTCTACGTCGGCTGGGAGGGCGTCGGCCTGGCGTCCTACCTGCTCATCGGGTTCTGGAACCACCGGCCCGAGTACGCCACCGCCGCGAAGAAGGCGTTCGTCCTCAACCGCATCGGCGACGTCGGCCTCGGCCTGGCGATCATGGCGATGTTCGTGGTCTTCGGCGCCGTCGACTTCGACACGGTGCTGAACGGGGCCCCCGACGCGTCCGAGGGCTGGCTGACGTTCATCGGCCTGATGCTCCTGCTGGCCGCCTGCGGCAAGTCGGCGCAGTTCCCGCTGCAGTCCTGGCTCGGTGACGCGATGGCCGGCCCCACGCCGGTGTCCGCGCTCATCCACGCCGCGACCATGGTGACCGCCGGCGTCTACCTCGTCGTGCGCTCGGGGGCTGTGTTCGAGGGTGCGCCGTCGGCGCAGCTCGCCGTGGTGGTGGTCGGTGCGATCACCCTGGTCTTCGGGGCGATCGTCGGCTGCGCCAAGGACGACATCAAGAAGGCGCTCGCCGCCTCGACCATGTCCCAGATCGGCTACATGATGCTCGCCGCCGGCCTCGGCCCGGTCGGCTACGTGTTCGCGATCTTCCACCTGGTGACGCACGGCTTCTTCAAGGCCGGCATGTTCCTCGGGGCGGGGTCGGTCATGCACGGCATGGACGACGTCGTCGACATGCGCCGCTTCGGCCAGCTCGCCGGGTCGATGCGCACCACCTGGCTCACCTTCGGCGCCGGCTGGCTCGCGATCATCGGCTTCCCGCTGCTGTCCGGATTCTGGAGCAAGGACAAGATCATCGAGGCCGCGTTCATGCCGGTCGAGTCGGAGTGGCGCGCCTGGGTGTTCGGCCTGGTGACGCTGCTCGCCGCCGGGCTCACCGCGTTCTACATGTCGCGCCTGTTCTTCATGACCTTCCACGGCCGCAAGCGCTGGGCCGACTCCGCGCACCCGCACGAGTCGCCGCTGCTGATGACCGTGCCGATGATCGTGCTCGCCGTCGGGTCGGTGGTGCTCGGCGGGCTGCTGGCGCTCAACAGCTCGTTCGTGCACTGGCTCGAGCCGGTGGTGCCCGAGGAGCACGTCGAGCCGGTGCTGCCGGTGCCGGTGATCACCGGCCTGACGATCGCGCTCATGCTCGTGGGTGTCGCCCTCGCGTGGCGGCAGTACCACCTGTCCGACGTCGGTGCGCCGAGCACCTCGTTCCCGGCCAAGGCGGCCCGCGCCGACCTGTACCAGGAGGTCGTCAACCAGGCGGCCTTCGAGCGCCCCGGCCTGTACCTGACCCGGTCGCTGGTCTATGTCGACCAGGCCGGCGTCGACGGCGCGGTCACCGGCGGTGCCCGCCTGACGACCGGCCTCGGCGGCTGGTTCAGCAGGTGGCAGAACGGGTTCGTGCGCTCGTACGCGTCCTTGATGCTCGTCGGCGTCGTCGTGATGGTCGCCGCCGTCCTGGTGGTGAGGTGACCATGGAGACGTTCCCCTGGCTGACGACGATCGGCCTGCTGCCCCTCGTGGGGTCGCTGCTGCTCGCCGCCCTGCCCGCGGGGCTGCGCCGCCTCTCGCGCGAGATCGCCCTCGGCGTCTCGCTGCTGGTGCTCGGCGCGGTCGTGTACGTCGCGCTGCAGTTCGACGTCGCCCGCGGCGGCGAGTACCAGTTCACCGAGACCGCGAGCTGGATCCCGCAGTTCGGCGTCTCGTACGCGCTGGGGCTCAACGGCATCGGCCTGGTGATGGTCGTGCTGTCCGCGGTCCTCGTCCCGGTCTGCATCCTGGCGTCGTGGCACGACGCCGGTGAGGACCCGCATCGGCTGCGGCTGTTCTTCGCCCTCGTGCTCGTGCTCGAGACGATGATCATCGGCGTCTTCGCCGCGCGCGACGTGTTCCTGTTCTACGTCTTCTTCGAGGCGATGCTCATCCCGATGTACTTCCTGATCGGGTCCTTCGGGGGCGCGCAGGGCAAGTTCGCCGCGATGAAGTTCCTGCTGTTCTCGCTCGCCGGCGGGCTGATCATGCTCGTGGCGCTGATCGGCCTGGTGCTGGGCCTGCGCGACCCCGCCACCGGTCAGCTGGCGATCGAGCCCGGGGCGTTCCTGATCGAGAACCTGGTCGGACGCGAGTACGGCACCGCCGTCGAGCGGCTGCTGTTCGTCGGGTTCTTCATCGCGTTCGCGATCAAGGCGCCGATGTGGCCGGTGCACACCTGGCTGCCCGACGCCGCCGCGTCGTCCACGCCGGGCGGTGCCGTGCTGCTCGTCGGCGTGCTCGACAAGGTCGGCACCTTCGGCATGATCACCCTCTGCCTGCCGCTGTTCCCGGACGCGAGCCGCTGGGCCGCACCCGTCGTCGTGGTGCTCGCGGTGATCTCGGTGCTCTACGGCGCGCTGCTCGCCATCGGCCAGAGCGACCTGAAGCGGCTCATCGCCTTCACGTCGATCTCGCACTTCGGGTTCATCGTGCTGGGCATCTTCGCGATGACGTCGTCGGGCCAGGCCGGCTCGGTGCTGTACATGGTCAACCACGGCTTCTCGACCGCGGCGCTGTTCCTGGCGGCCGGCATGTTCATCGCCCGCTACGGCACCTCGCGCATCGCCGACTACGGCGGCGTGCAGCGGGTCACCCCGCTGCTGGCCGGGTCCTTCCTGGTCGCCGGCCTGTCGTCGCTGGCGCTGCCGGGCCTGTCGAGCTTCATCAGCGAGTTCCTCGTGCTGGTGGGCACGTTCGTCCGGTACCCGGTCGCCGCCGTGCTGGCGACGCTGGGCATCGTCCTGGCCGCGCTCTACATCCTGCTGACCTACCAGCGGATGGCGACCGGCCCGGTGCCCGAGTCGATGAAGGGCGCGCCCGACCTGCGGGCACGCGAGATGTGGGTGATGGCGCCGGTCCTGGCCGTGATCGTCGCCCTCGGCTTCGTGCCGAAGCCCGTGCTCGACGTCATCAACCCGGCGATCGAGCAGACCATGGAGCACGTCGGCGTCACCGACCCCGACCACCTGGTCACCCACGCCGAGGACGGAGCCGACCAGTGAGCCTGATGTCCGTGGCCGCCGCCGCGCTGCCCGCCTCGCTCGTCCCCCCGGGGTCGACCGCATTCACGCCGCCCCAGATCGACTGGGTCGCAGCCGCTCCCGTGGTCACCGTCCTCGGTGCCGCGGTGGTCGGCGTGCTCGTCGAGGCGTTCGTGCCCCGCGCCGCGCGCCGCGCCACCCAGCTCGTCCTCGCCGGCGTCGGCCTGCTCGCGTCACTGAGCTTCGTGGTGTGGATGTGGGAGAAGGACGAGACCCGCGCGGTCGTCGCGTCGACCCTCGACCCCAACCACCTCGGCATGCAGCAGGACAAGGTCGCGCTGTTCCTGCAGGGCACGCTGCTCGTGCTCACCGCGCTGGCGCTGCTCGTCCTGGGCGAGCGCGGCGGCGGCCGGCTCGAGTCGTTCGCCGCGCAGGCCGCGACGACGCCGGGCTCGGACGAGGAGCGGCTCGCGAACGAGGCGGGACGCCAGAGCACCGAGGTCTTCCCGCTCACCATGTTCGCCGCCGGCGGCATGATGATCTTCTCCAGCGCGCAGGACCTGCTGACGATGTTCGTGGCGCTCGAAGTGTTCTCGTTGCCGCTCTACATCATGTGCGGCCTCGCCCGGCGCCGGCGGCTGCTGTCGCAGGAGGCCTCGCTCAAGTACTTCCTGCTGGGCGCGTTCTCGTCCGCGATCTTCCTGTTCGGCATGGCGATCGTCTACGCGATCACCGGCACCGTGACGATCAACGGGATGGGCGCGACGCTCGCGGGCGCCCGCCAGGCCGGCATCGACCTCACCGCGCAGTACCCGTTCCTGGTCGCCGGCATCCTGCTGGTGCTGGTCGGCCTGCTGTTCAAGGTCGGCGCCGCGCCGTTCCACGCCTGGACGCCCGACGTCTACACCGGTGCCCCCACGCCGGTCACCGGCTTCATGGCGGCGTGCACGAAGGTCGCCGCCTTCGGTGCGCTGGTGCGGCTGCTCTACGTCTCGCTCGCCAACGTCGAGGAGATCCTGCAGCCCGCGCTGTGGGCCGTCGCCGCGCTGACGATGGTGATCGGCTCGCTGGTCGCGATCCGCCAGCTCGACGTGAAGCGGATGCTCGCGTACTCCTCGATCGCCCACGCCGGGTTCATCCTCACCGGCCTGGTCACGGTGCAGGAGGCCGGCATCGTCGGCGTGCTGTTCTACGTGCTGGCCTACGGCCTCACCACGGTCGCCGCGTTCGGCATCGTCACGCTGGTGCGCTCGCTCGACGAGGACGGCAACGACGTCGGGGAGGCCACGCACCTGTCGCAGTGGGCCGGCCTCGGCCGCCGCTCGCCGGTGCTCGCCGCCGCGTTCACGTTCCTGCTGCTCGCGATGGCCGGCATCCCGCTCACCAGCGGCTTCATCGCCAAGGTGGGCGTGTTCTCCGCGGCCGTCACCGGTGGTGTGGCGTGGCTCGCGGTGCTGGGCGTCCTGGCCAGCGCCGCGGCGGCGTTCTTCTACCTGCGCGTCGTCGTCCTGATGTACTTCACCGAGCCGTCCACCGAGAGCACGACCGTGGTCGTCGGCGGGTGGCTCACCGGCACGGCGATCGCCGTGGGCGTGCTGGCGACGCTGGTGCTCGGCGTCTTCCCCCAGCCGTTCCTCGACCTGGCCGGCGCCATCACGGCCGCTCCCTGACGTGCAGACCCAGGTGCCCGCCGACGAGTCGGTCGTCGACGCCGTCACGCGCCGCCTCGAGGAGGTCGAGGTGCGGCTGCGCGACGCCGTGTCGCACACCGACGACCTCGCCGACTCGGTCTCGCGGCACCTGGTCGAGGCCGGTGGCAAGCGGACGCGTCCGACGCTGACGCTGCTCGCGGCGCACCTCGGCGACCCGACGCGTCCGGAGGTGCTCGACGCCGCCGTCGTCGTCGAGCTGACGCACCTGGCCACGCTGTACCACGACGACGTCATGGACTCCGCGCCCACACGGCGCGGTGCGCCGGCCGTGCACGCGCTGTGGGGCAACAACGTCGCGATCCTCACCGGCGACCTGCTGTTCGCGCGGGCCTCGCGGGTCGTCGCCGGGCTCGGCCCGCAGGCGGTGCGCATCCAGGCCGCGACGTTCGAGCGGCTCTGCCTCGGGCAGATGCACGAGACGGTCGGGCCGCGTGGCGACGAGGACCCCGTCGCCCACTACCTGCAGGTGCTCGCCGACAAGACCGGCTCGCTCATCGCGACGTCCGGCCGCTTCGGCGCGATGTTCTCCGGCTGCTCGCGCGAGGTCGTCGACGTGCTCGTCGACTACGGGGAGAAGGTCGGCGTGGCCTTCCAGCTCGCCGACGACGTCATCGACCTCACCGCCGACCCCGAGGTCACAGGCAAGACCCCGGGCACCGACCTGCGCGAGCGGGTGCCCACCCTGCCGGTGCTGCTCGCCCGCCGGGCCGCCGCCGACGGCGACACCGACGCCGCCAAGGTGGTCGAGCTGCTCGACGCCGACCTCGACGACGACGACGCCCTCGCCGAGGCCGTGCGCGCCGTCCGCGAGCACCCGGTCACCGACGAGACCCGCCGCCAGGCCCGCCGCTGGGCCGACGACGCCGTCGCCGCGCTCGACGCCCTGCCGGACGGCGAGGTCCGCACCGCCCTGGCCGACCTCGCCGGCCAGGTCGCGTCCCGCACCGCCTGAGTCCCGCCCCCGCTCCGCCGGTCGTCACGATCGGCGCGCCGAGACCGCAGTCGTCGGGCGAGAGAGCGTGCGCGACGCCCAGGTACTGCGGTCTCGACTCCGTTCCCGACAGGGTCCCGGCGGCAGCGGACGCGGCGACGCCCTCCGTCCCCGAGCGACGGAGGGCGCCGGACGCGACGCGGGTGGCCTCAGCCGCGGACGACCTGGACGACCGTGGGGCGCGGGCCCCTGTGCTGCCCCGGCGCCGGGGTGCCGGTGGCGCCCACGTAGTCGGGGAAGTACGACTGCGGCGCGTCCCAGGTGCCGTCCTCGCCCGGGTGCTGGACGGCGACGAGCACGGTGGCGTCGCGGTCGCGGATCACCGGGCCGCAGGTCTCGGCGCCCGCGGGGACGGCGAGGAACTGCTGCACCCGGCCGCGCTCCGGGCCGTCGACGGGCACCTTGAACAGCCCGTCGTTCAGCCCGAGGGCCGACGGCTGGCCGTCGGTCGAGACCCACAGGTTGCCGGCGCTGTCGAAGGCGACGTTGTCGGGGCACGAGATCGGCGACACCGGGCCGGTGTAGCCGCCGAAGTAGGTGCCGGCCGTCGCGGGGTCGCCGCAGATCAGCACCAGGTTCCAGGTGAACGTCGGCGCGGTGTGGTCGCCGCCGTCCGGGATCATCTCGACGACGTGCCCGTCCTTGTTCGCCGCCCGCGGGTTCGGCTCGTCGACCTGCGCCGCGGTGCGGGAGGTGTTGTTCGTGCACGCCACGTAGACGCGGCCGTTCACCAGGTTCGGCTCGACGTCCTCGGGACGGTCCATCTTCGTGGGCTGCACCGCGTCGGCGGCCAGCCGGGTGAAGACGAGCACCTCCGCGGTGGTGAAGCCCGGCACGACCGACTCGCCGCCGGCGGTGAGCGGGATCCACTCGCCGGTGCCGTCGCTGACGCCGTCGCCCAGGCCGTCACCGGTGTAGCGCGCGACGGACAGGTCGCCGTTCGAGAGCAGGGTCTTGTTGTGCTCGCGCGCAGCCTCGCCGCTGCCCTTGCGCATCGTGTCGCGCGAGACGAACCGGTAGACGTAGTCGAAGCGCTCGTCGTCGCCCATGTACGCGACGACGCGGCCGTCGGCGTTCACGACCACGTTGGCGCCCTCGTGCTTGAACCGGCCCATCGCGGTGTGCTTCACCGGCTTGCTGTTCGGCTTCATCGGGTCGAGCTCGACGACCCAGCCGAACCGGTTGGGCTCGTTGGCGTACTCGGGACGGGTGGCGTCCCAGCGCGGGTCGACCGAGCGCCAGTTCCGCGAGTCCTGCTTGCCGAGGCCGTAGCGCGCCTCGCGCGGGGTGCCGGTGGCGAGGAAGTACTGGTTGAAGTTCTCCTCGCCCGACAGCACGGTGCCCCACGGCGTGGTGCCGCCGGCGCAGTTGTTCATCGTGCCGCGGACGCGGACGCCACGCGGGTCCTCGACCGTCTTCAGCAGGTCGCTGCCGCGTGCGGGGCCGTCGAAGACGAACTCGGTGTCGAGGGTGATGCGCCGGTTGCGCCGGGCACCGACCTGCACCTCCCACGCCGCGCCGGGACGCTTGCGCTTCACCTCGACGACCGACATGCCGTGGGCCGCCCAGGCGGTGCGGACCACGGTCTCGGCGGGGGTTCCGGGCGGGAACATGATGCCCTCGTTGGTGTACTCGTGGTTCGCCACGAGCAGCCCCTTCTTGCCCCCCTCGAGCTCGATCACGTCGAGGTAGTCGCAGTTGTAGCCGAACTGCTGGGCCTGCGCCTGCGGCGTCTGCGCATTCGGGTCGAACGCCGGTGCACCGGCGAACAGCGGGTCGCCCCAGCGGATCACGGGCTTCCAGGTGTACCCGACCGGGACGGTGAACGCGTCGACGGTGCGGGCGACCGGCGCGATCGGAGTGAACAGCAGCGTGCCGCTGTCACGGGCGGCGGCGCCACCGGGGGCGGCGGCGGCCGGACGGGCTCCGGCGCCGGCGAAGGTCAGCGCCAGGGCGGCGCCGGCGCCGCCGAGCAGGGTGCGTCGGCTGAGCGCGGCGCTCGCGACGTCGCGGAAGTACTCGTTGTCGGAGGCGTTCGGCACCGGCTGCGAGCACGCGTCGCCGCAGCGCAGGTGGCAGGTCACGGGGCTGCGGGTGCCGTGGGTGCGGCCCCACATGGGCAGCAGGCGGCGGTTCTCGGGGGCGATCGTCACGGTGTGGCTCGTTCCTTCTCGCGTCGTTGCCCGGCGGTGCCGCCGGATCGCCTCGGACGCTAGGAGCCGTGCCCCTACCTGCAGTCGACGACCGCGTGGCCGGCCGGTGAAGTCTGGGTGACCCGTGCGCGTCCGGCCGACCGCAGCGTGTCGACGGTGAGGACGGCGAGCGCCGTCCAGACCAGGCCGAAGCCGATCCAGCGCGCCGTCGGCATCGGCTCGTGCAGCACCACCACGCCTGCCAGCAGCTGCAGCGTCGGCGTGACGTACTGCAGCAGACCGACGGTCGACAGCGGGATGCGGCTCGCGGCCGCCGCGAACAGCAGCAGCGGGACGGCGGTCGCGACACCCGTGCTGGCGAGCAGCAGCGCGTGCACGGGCCCCTCGCTGCCGAAGGTGGCCTGGCCGCTCGCATGCAGCCAGACCAGCGCCGCGAGCGCCGGCAGCGTCAGCACCGCGGTCTCGACCGAGAGGCTGTGCACCGCGCCGACGGAACCGCCGAGCCGGTTCTTCATCAGGCCGTAGAGCCCGAAGCTGCACGCGAGGGTGAGCGCGATCCAGGGCACGCCGCCGTAGGCGACGGCCAGCACCCCGACCGCGACGGTGCCGACCCCGACCGCCACCCACTGCAGCCGGCGGAGCCGCTCGCGCAGCACGACCACGCCGAGCAGCACCGTCACGAGCGGGTTCACGTAGTAGCCGAGCGCGGTCTGCACGACCTGGCCGGACGTCACGCCGAGGATGTAGACGAACCAGTTCACGGCGATCAGGACGGCCGCGGCGGTCAGCAGCAGCATCGAGCGGCGCGAGCGCAGCACGACCCCGATGCCGCGCCACGAGCGCATGACGGTGAGCAGGACGCCGCACACGACCACCGACCACAGCACGCGGTGCAGCAGCACCTCGAGCGCGGGCGAGGGCGCCATCAGCAGGAAGTAGAGGGGGAACACCCCCCACAGCGCGTAGGCGCCGAGCCCCATCAGGACCCCGGTGCGGCCGCTGTCGGTGGCGCGTCCTGCCTCGGTGCGGGGGTCGGGGGGCGCGCTCACCCGCCCACGGTAGGTGCCCACGCGGGGTCGCGGCCGAGCAGGGTCAGCACCTGGACCCACCCGTCGTCGACGGACGCCGACGGGAGCGACCGGGCGAACGCCTCCAGCAGCGCGTCCGCCGACGTGGTGAACGCCGCCGGCGTGAACGGGACGTGGGCGTAGGCGTCGACCGGGGCGTCGCCGTCCTGCGCCGCGGCGGCGAACCCGCGCTGCTGCCCGACGACGTGCGCGAGCAGGGTCGCGAGGTCCCACGCCGCGCAGGGGGTGGGACGGGCCAGGTCGGCGTCGCCCACCTGCGCCACGAGGTCACCGAGGTCGCGCAGGGCGCGCGCGTGCAGCGCTCGCCGCTCGTCCGGGGTCGTGGTTCGATCGTCGCACCGGGTCGGCGTGTGGGACAGTGCCGTCCCGGCCCCGACGCGCCCAGGAGGACACCACGTGACGAGCACGACCCGAGCGCCCTCGCGGACGCTGCACCGGGCGGCCCGGCTCGAGGACCTGTTCCACGCCCGGCTCGAGCAGAAGGTGATCGACAGGGGCTGGCAGCCGCAGGTCACCGCGTACACCGGGTACGGGGCGCCGGGCTGGGTGCGGGTGCTCGCGCGGGTGCTGCGCACGCGGCCGAGCCCGAGCAGCACGCCCGACGAGCTGCGTCGCGGCTGGCACCAGTTCGTGACCGTGCCGGCGGTGGGCGTGCAGGTGCGGGTGCAGGCCGGGGGCACCGAGACGGTGGTGACCACCGACCGCGGCGGCTACGTCGACCTGCGCGTCGACTGCGACCTGCCGCCGGGGTGGCAGGAGGTCGGCCTCGAGGTCCTCGGCCCCGACCAGGGCGGCCAGGTCGAGGCGGTGCAACCCGCGGACGGCGACGACCCGTCCGACCCGGCCGACGCCGACCGCGACACCGACGACGACGGTCGCGACGCCCCCGCCGCGTACGAGCCGCAGGGCGAGATCACGGCGCCGGTGCTGGTCATCGACCCCGACGCCGGGCTGGGCATCGTGAGCGACATCGACGACACCGTCATGGTGACCTCGCTGCCGCGCGCCGTGCTCGCGGCGTGGAACACGTTCGTGCTGAACGAGCACGCCCGCCGTCCGGTGCCCGGCATGGCGGTGCTGTACGAGCGGCTGGTGAACGCCCACCCGGGAGCGCCGGTGATCTACCTGTCCACGGGTGCGTGGAACGTGGCGCCGACGCTGACCCGGTTCCTGTCGCGGCACCTGTACCCGCGCGGGCCGCTGCTGCTCACCGACTGGGGCCCCACCAAGGAGGGCTGGTTCCGCAGCGGGCAGAACCACAAGCGGCAGACGCTGCGCCGGCTGGCCGAGGACTTCCCGGGCGTGCGCTGGCTGCTGATCGGCGACGACGGCCAGCACGACCCCGACCTGTACTCCGAGTTCGCGCGCACCCACCCCGACAACGTCGCGGCGGTCGCGATCCGGCACCTGCTGCCCACCGAGCAGGTGCTGGCGAGCGGCCTGCCCGTGCCGATGGACCAGGCCAAGTCGGTGCCCGGCACCCCGTGGGTGCAGGGCACCGACGGCGCGGCCCTGTCGGCGAGGCTGTCCTCGCTCGGTCTGCTCTAGCTGCTCGTTCTGCTCGAGCGGGTCAGCGCCCGAGGCGCTGGTAGGTCTGCTCGGTCTCGGCCTTGGCCGCGCGCCACCACTCCTGGTTGTCGGTGTACCACTGCACGGTCTGCTCGAGGCCGGCGCGGATGTCCCGGTACCGCGGCGCCCAGCCGGTCTCGGTGCGCAGCTTGGTCGAGTCGATCGCGTAGCGCAGGTCGTGGCCGGGGCGGTCGCTCACCAGGTCGAACCAGTCGGCCGGCTTGCCCATGATGTCGAGCAGCAGGTCGACGATCTGCTTGTTGTTCTGCTCGCCGTCGGCGCCGATCAGGTAGGTCTCGCCCGGGCGGCCCTTCTCGATGATCGTGACGACGGCGTCGTTGTGGTCGTCGACGTGGATCCAGTCGCGCACGTTCGTGCCCTGGCCGTAGAGCTTGGGCTTCACGCCCTCGAGGATGTTCGTGATCTGGCGCGGGATGAACTTCTCGACGTGCTGGTACGGGCCGTAGTTGTTCGAGCAGTTCGACAGCGTGGCCGTGATGCCGAACGAGCGGATCCACGCGCGCACCAGCAGGTCCGCGCTCGCCTTGGACGCCGAGTACGGGCTCGAGGGGTTCACCGGGGTCTGCTCGGTGAAGCGGTTCGGGTCGTCGAGCTCGAGGTCGCCGTACACCTCGTCGGTCGAGACGTGGTGCAGCCGCTTGCCGTGCCGGCGCACCGCCTCGAGCAGGCGGTAGGTGCCGATGATGTTCGACTCCACGAACGGCCACGGGTCGTCGAGGGAGTTGTCGTTGTGCGACTCGGCCGCGAAGTGCACGACCACGTCGGTGTCGGCGACGAGTCGGTCGACGAGGTCGGCGTCGGCGACCGACCCCTCGACCAGCTCGACGGTGTCGCGCACCGGCGCGAGCGTCGAGGGGTTGGCGGCGTAGGTGAGCGCGTCGAGGACGGTCACCTGCCAGTCGGGACGGGTGCTGCGCAGGCGCAGCACGAAGTTGGCGCCGATGAAGCCGGCGCCGCCGGTGACCAGGACCTTCATGGGGTGTTCTCCTCGGTGGGGGTCGGGTGCTGCTGGACGTCGATCTGCTGCAGGCCGGGCGGTTCGGTGCCCGGGGGACCACCGGCGAACTCGACCTCGAGCGAGAACCGGTGGGCCAGGTAGCGGTGGTCGGCGAGGGCCACGGGGGAGCCGTCGTCGCCGACGGCGAGGCGCCGCACGAGCAGCAGGGGCGTGCCCGTGGGGGCGCCGAGCAGGTCGGTCTCGTCGGCGCGCAGCGCGCCGGCGGTGATGCTCTGGCGCACCCGCGCCAGCCGGACGCCCTCGGCGCGCAGGGTCGCCCACACCCCGGGGTCCGCGGCGCGTGCCGGGCTGATGGGCCCGGCGAGCGCGGCCGGGACCCACTCGGTGGTGACGTCGAGCGGGGCCTCGCCGACCGAGCGGACGGTGACGACCCGCAGCGCGGCGGCGCCCTCCGCGAGCCCGAGCGCCGGTGCGACGTCGGCGGGCGCGCGGTCGAGGCCGATCGCGACGACGGCGCGGCGGGCGCTGCGGCCGGCGTCGGCGAGCGCCGAGCCGGCGTGCCGGAAGGTGCCGAGCGCGAGCCGCTGGTGGAACGGTCCGCCGACCGCGAACCAACCGGAGCCGCGGCGGGAGTCGACCAGCCCCTCCTCGCGCAGCAGCTCGAGCGCGCGGCGGACGGTGACCCGGCTGACGCCGTGCCGGGCGCCGAGCGCGGCCTCGCTCTCCAGGGCGCCGGAGTCGTCGAGCCCGCCCAGGGCGATCTGCTCGCGCAGCGCCTGGGCGACCTCACGGAACCGGTGGGTTGTCATTAACCTGTATCAGACAAGTACCGACCCTGTGCTGTCAAGCTGACCGGATGCCGGACGCGGTCCGTCCCACGTCCTGGTCTGCTGCGACCATGGACCCGTGCTGAAGGCCCTGCTGCTCGAGAACCTGCACCCGCTCGCGACCGCCCTGCTGGAGGAGTCCGGCGTGCAGGTCGAGACCCGCCCGGGCGCCCTCGACGAGGACGAGCTGCTCGAGGCGCTCGACGGCGTCCACCTGCTCGGCATCCGGTCCAAGACCGAGGTGACCGCGCGCGTGCTCGAGCAGGCCCCCGACCTGCTCGCCGTCGGTGCGTTCTGCATCGGCACCAACCAGATCGACCTCGCCGCGGCGGCCGGCAACGGCGTCGTGGTGTTCAACGCCCCGTTCTCCAACACCCGCTCGGTCGTCGAGCTCGCGATCGCCGAGATCATCGTGATGGCGCGCCGGCTCACCGAGAAGGACCGCGCGCTGCACGACGGCCGGTGGGAGAAGTCGGCCACCGGCAGCCACGAGATCCGCGGCCGCCGCCTCGGCATCGTCGGCTACGGCAACATCGGCAGCCAGCTGTCGGTCGTGGCCGAGGCGCTCGGCATGCAGGTCTACTTCTACGACACGGCCGACAAGCTCGCGCTCGGCAACGCCCGGCGCTGCTCGTCGCTGCACGAGCTGCTCGAGGTGGCCGAGGCCGTCACCCTGCACGTCGACGGCCGGCCCGGCAACGCCGGTTTCTTCGGCCGCGAGCAGTTCGAGCGGATGCGGCCGCGCTCGCTGTT
Organism: Angustibacter speluncae; assembly: GCF_054777815.1. NCBI lineage: Bacteria > Bacillati > Actinomycetota > Actinomycetes > Kineosporiales > Kineosporiaceae > Angustibacter > Angustibacter speluncae. The sequence continues at coordinate 17,819 of NZ_BAAHAF010000141.1, forward strand.
CCTCAACCTGTCCCGCGGCTTCGTCGTCGACTACGACGTGCTGCGCGAGCACCTGGTGTCGGGCCACATCGCCGGCGCGGCGGTCGACGTCTTCCCGGACGAGCCGAAGCAGAAGGGCGACCCGTTCGAGTCCTCGTTGCGCGGCATCCCCAACGTGGTGCTCACCCCGCACATCGGCGGCTCGACCGAGGAGGCGCAGGAGGACATCGGCCGGTTCGTCGCCACCAAGCTGCGCGACTACGTCGAGCGTGGTGCGACGACGCTGTCGGTCAACGTCCCCGGGCTGGCGCTCGAGGCGCACCCGGGCCTGTGCCGCATCACGCACGTGCACCGCAACACCCCGGGCGTGCTCGCGACGGTGAACCGGATCCTGGCCGAGCACGGCTCGAACATCGAGGGCCAGCTGCTCGCCACGTCCGGCGACACCGGGTACGTCGTCACCGACGTCGCCGGCCCGCTGCCCGCCGACCTGGTCGAGGAGCTGCGCGCGATGCCGGAGACCGTCCGCGTCCGCGTGCTGGGGTAGACCGTCGTGCGCGAGGAGGACGTGCAGCTGCTCGAGCGCGAGCTCGGGGTGCTGCTGCGCCGGGCCCGGGGCACCTGGGGCCAGCTGGCCCGCGAGGTGCACCCCGACCTCGAGCCCGCCGCCTACGGCATCCTCGCCCGCATCGCCGACGCCGGCGACGCCCGCCTGACCGACCTGGCCGCGTGGTTCGGCGTCGGCAAGCCCACGATGTCGCGGCAGGTGTCGCAGCTCGAGCGGCTCGAGCTGATCGAGCGCACGCCCGACCCCGACGACGCCCGGGCCCAGCGGGTAGGGCTCACCGCCGAGGGCGCCGAGCGCGTCTCCCGGGCGCGACGCGCCCGCAACGCGCACTTCCGCGAGCGGCTGGCCGCCTGGCCGGCCTCGGACGTCCGCGCCCTCGCCGACCTGCTGCACCGCCTCAACGCCACCGCCGATTAGCCCTCGCACGACAGTTGCTGGGAGCAACCATCGAGGTATATGGTTGCCGAAGGCAACTGAGGTGGAGGGCGGCATGACCAGGGACGCGGTGCGGGAGATGGCGGTCGAGGTGCACCGGTTGCAGGTCACCCACCGCGACCTCAAGCGCACCCTCGAGGCCGGCGGGCGCTGCAGCCTGGCGGCCCTCGGGGTGCTGCGGTCGGTGCAGGCGCACGGCCCGTGCGTGCTGGGCCGCCTCGCCGACGACACCGGTGTCGACACCTCGGTCGTCAGCCGCCACGTCACCGGACTCGTCGAGGCCGGTCTGGTCGAGCGCACCGTCGACCCCGCCGACGGCCGGGCGCACCCGGTGAGCATCACGCCCGAGGGGGAGCGGGTGCTCGCCGAGGTCGGCGCGTCGATGCTGCGCCGCTGGGACGACGCGCTCGCCCACTGGACCGACGCCGAGCTCGCCGACCTCGCCGCCACCCTGCGCCGCCTGCGCACCGACCTCGACCCCGACCGGGACGCGCCCACCGCCGCCCCCACCCAGACCAAGGAGCCCGTCCCCGCATGACCGCCGTCCACGAGAACCGCACGGCCGCAGCGTCGCTCGAGAAGGAGCAGCCTGCCCGCACCAGCCGGCGCGAGGTGCTCGTCCCGCTGTCGGGCCTGCTGCTCGGCCTGCTCACCACCATCCTCGCCAGCACCGTCGTCGGCACCGCGCTGCCGGTGATCGTCGCCGACCTCGGTGGCAGCCAGTCGGCCTACACCTGGGTCGTCATCTCGACCCTGCTGGCGATGACGGTCAGCACCCCGGTGTGGGGCAAGCTCGCCGACCTGCTCGACCGCAAGCTGCTGATCCAGCTCTCGCTGGTCGCGTTCGTCGCGGCGTCCGCGCTCGCCGGGCTGTCGCAGGAGACCTGGCACCTCATCGCCGTCCGCGTGGTGCAGGGCCTGGCCGCCGGCGGCGTGATGTCGCTGTCGATGGTCGTGATCACCGACATCATCAGCCCGCGCGAGCGCGGCCGGTACGTCGGGATCATGGGTGGCGTCATGTCGATCGGGACGCTCGGCGGCCCGCTCCTCGGCGGCATCCTCACCGACGCGCTCGGCTGGCGCTGGACGTTCTACGCGGGCATCCCGCTCGCCGTCGCGGCGCTCGTCGTGCTGCAGCGCACCCTGCACCTGCCGGCGCGCACTCGACGGCGCGTCCACATCGACTACGCCGGAGCGGTGCTCATCGCGGGCGGTGTCAGCGCGCTGCTCGTCTGGGTCTCGCTCGCGGGGGAGACCTTCGAGTGGGTGTCCGGCTGGTCGGCGCTGCTCGTCGGCCTCGCGGTGGTGGGTCTCGCGCTCGCGGTGTGGGTCGAGAGCCGCTCTCCCGAGCCGCTGATCCCGCTCGACCTGTTCCGCAACCGGACGCTGACGCTGTCCGTCGTCGCGAGCATGGGCGTCGGCGTCGCGATGTTCGGCGGCTCGGTCTTCCTCGCGCAGTACATGCAGCTCGCGCGCGGGCTGTCGCCGACGGCGTCCGGCCTGCACACCGCCCCGATCGTCATCGGCTCGCTCGTGGCCTCGACCGTGATCGGGCAGCTCGTCACGCGCACCGGCCGCTACAAGGGGTACATGATCGGCGGCGCCGCGCTGCTCGTGGTGGGGCTCGCCCTGATGGGGACGATCGACGCCGGCACCTCGTTCTGGCTGCTGTCGCTGTACATGGTGCTGATCGGCGCCGGCATGGGTGCCTGCATGCAGAACCTGGTGCTGGCGACGCAGAACACCACCGACATCCGGCAGATGGGTGTCGCCACCGCCACCGTCACGTTCTTCCGCAGCCTCGGCGGCGCGGTGGGCGTCGCGGTGCTGGGTGCGGTTCTCGCGCACCGGGTCTCGGCCGGCGTCGCCTCGGGCCTCGCCGACCTCGGCATCGCGCTGCCGGCGGGCCAGGAGGGCGCGGTGCCGAAGGTGTCCGAGCTGCCCGAGCCGGTGCGGGCCGTCGTCGAGCAGGCCTACGCCGGCGGTGTCGCCGACCTGTTCCTGGCGTCGGTGCCCCTCGCCGTGGTCGCGCTCGTCGCCATCTGCTTCCTGCGCGAGGTGCCGCTCGGGCGCAAGACCGGTGTGCAGCAGCGCGCCGAGGTCGAGGCCGAGATCGAGGTCGACGCCACCCGCGTCTGACCCCGGACGTGCGAGAGGGCGGGAGCGGCGAGCACGCCGGTCCCGCCCTCGTCGTCGATCAGATCGCGCAGCTGTCGTCGTCGCAGGACGGGGCGTCGGCCGCGCCCGCCGGGGTGAGGACGCTGACGGGCGTGCGTGCCGCCCAGGCCTGCTCGAGCGCCGCCAGCACGTGCTCGGCCGGCTGGGCGCCCGAGACGCCGAACTTCCCGTCCAGCACGAAGAAGGGCACGCCGGTGATGCCGTAGGAGCGGGCCTGGGCGACGTCGCCGCGGACGGCGTCGGCGTACTCGTCCGAGGCCAGCACGCGGCGCACCTCGTCCTCGTCGAGACCGGCGGCGACCGCCACCCGGGTGAGCTCGTCGTGGTCGGAGACCGACAGGCCGTCGGCGAAGGTGCCGGTGTCGAGCGCCTCCTTCAGCTCGTGCTGCACGCCGCGCTCGTGCGCGAGGTGGAGCAGCCGGTGGGCGTCGAAGGTGTTGCCGCCCTGCATCAGGTCGAACCGGAAGGTCAGGCCGTCGGCCGCGGCGGTGGCGGTCATCTGGTCGAGCATCTGCTGCGCCTCGGGGAGGCTGCGGCCGTACTTGCTCGCCAGCAGCTCGGCCTGGCCGCCACGGGCCTCGGTGCTCGGCGGGGCCGTGGGGTCGAGCTCGAAGGAGCGCCAGACCACCTCGACCTCGTCGCGGTGCTCGAAGGACTCCAGGGCACGGGCGAAGCGGGCGCGTCCGACGCTGCACCAGGGGCACACCACGTCCGACCAGATGTCGATCCTCATGCCGGTGGCAACACCCGGGCGACCGGGACGCTTCCCCGGCTCACGCCTCCATCCGGGTGGACGCCCGGTGCAGGACGAGCAGCACCTGCAGGTCGAGCGCGCGCCGCTGCCAGCCGTCCCCGAGCAGCCGGTCGAGCGTGGCGAGCCGCTGGTAGAGGGTGTTCACGTGGACGCCGAGCGCGGCGGCGGTCGGCGTCGGCCGCCGCCCGTGCTCGAGGTAGGTGCGCAGGGTCTCGACGAGCGGCACCTGGCGCACCCGTTCCTCGGCCAGGACCCGGCCGAGCTCGCGCTGCACCTGGTCGGCCAGCTCCTGGCGGCCGGTGCGGCTGAGGAGCACCGCGAACACGCCGAGCTCGTCGGCGCCGGCCAGCTCGCCGTCGCGTCCGAGGGCGGTGAGGGCGCGGGCGGTGCGGGCGGCGTCGGCGTGGGCGAGGCGCAGCCCGGGTGCGGCCACCGGGCCCGCGAGCCCCGCGGTCGGTGCCCCGTTCCGCC
>NZ_BAAHAF010000142.1:0-10595 GCF_054777815.1 Angustibacter speluncae
GCCGCGACGGCGCGGCGGGAGCGGCGCGCGGGCCGCTCGGTCGCGGGCTGCACGGCCGCGGTGGCGACGCCGGCGCGAGGCGCCGAGCCGTTCGCGGAGGCGCCGCCGCCCTGGTGGCTGCGGATGGCCTCGAGCAGGTCGCCCTTGCGCATCTTCGAGGTGCCCTTGACGCCGAGCTCGGACGCGAGTGCCTGGAGCTGCGGCAGGCGGAGGCCGGAGAGGGCTCCCCGGGTGGCCGCGTCGCCGGAGTCGGCGGGTGCGGCGGTGGTGGTGGTGTCGGTCACGAAGGTCCTTCCCCCTCGTCGGCGGCCGGGGCGGGACCCTCGGCCGGGAACCGGCGGTGTCAGAGACGCCGGTGGTGGGAAGCCACGAGCAGGGACGCGACGCGCGAGGACTGCGTGCGGGCCGGGCCCGGGATCTGGTGGCTGTGCCGTCGGTTCGCGGGCCGTGGAGACGGCCGGCGGTACGTCGACGTGCTCACCATAACACCAGGCACCCCACGGGGTGTTCCTGACCACGCCGCTCACCCGTCCGGACCCGCGCGGGTCACGGGGTCGTCAGGACGGCACCCTCCCGGTCGACCCCGGGGTCGAGCACCCGCCAGGCGGGCAGCAGCGCCGCCGCCCGGGCCGGCAGGTCTGCGTCGGCGGTGCCGAGCACCAGCAGGCTGGGCCCGGCGCCGCTGACGACCGCGGCGAGCCCCTCGCCGCGCAGCAGCGCCAGCGCGGTGGCGGCGTCCGGCATCGCGGGGGCCCGGTACGCCTGGTGCAGCCGCTCCTCGGTGGCGGCGAGCAGCAGGTCGGGATGGCGCGACAGCGCCTCCACCAGCAGCGCGGCCCGTCCGGCGGTGAACGCGGCGTCGGCGTGCGGGACGGTCGGCGGCAGCATCGCGCGGGCCCGCGCGGTCGACAGCTCGGCGTCCGGGACGGCGACCACGCAGGCCAGGTCGGGGTGCGGGTCGACGCGCACGGCGCGGGCGGCGCCGGCCCCCGTCCACCCGATGGTGATGCCCCCGAGCAGCGAGGCGGCCGCGTTGTCGGGGTGCCCCTCCAGGTCGGTCGCGACCTCGAGGGCGGTGCCGTCGTCGAGCAGGTCGGGACGCTCGAGCAGCCCGCGCGCGGCGACGACGCCCGCGACGACCGCGGCCGCGGACGACCCGACGCCGCGCCCGTGCGGGACCCCGTTGCGGCAGCGCAGCACCAGGCCCGGCTGGTCGGCGCCCACGCGGGCCAGCGCGGTGCGCACCGAGCGCACGACGAGGTTGGTCTCACCGGTGGCGATCTGGGCCGCGCCCTCGCCCTCGACCTGCACGCGCGCGCCGAGCGCGGGGTCGACGGCCTCGACCTCGACCTCGTCGTGCACGGCCAGCGCCAGGCCGAGCGAGTCGTAGCCCGGCCCGAGGTTCGCGCTCGAGCCGGGCACGCGGACGACGGCGCGCGCGCCCTCGCGCAGCCGCGCGGTCACGGAGCCGACCTCACGGAGCAGGCCTCACAGGCCCAGGGCGTCGGCGACCGACACGACGTCGACCTGCACCCGCCGCGGCTCGACGGGCGTGCCGTCGAGGTCCTGCATCGCCCACTGCGGGTCCTTGAGCCCGTGGCCGGTGACGGTGACGACCACGCGCGACCCGGCGGGCAGCAGGCCGGCCGCGTGCCGCTTGAGCAGGCCGGCGACGCCCGCGGCCGACGCCGGCTCGACGAACACGCCGTCCCGGGACGACAGCAGGCGGTGGGCGGCGAGGATCTCGGCGTCGGTGACGGCCTCGACGACGCCGCCGCTGCCGTCGCGGGCGGCGACGGCCTGCTCCCACGAGGCGGGGTTGCCGATCCGGATGGCGGTGGCGATGGTGTCGGGCTCGTCGACCGGGTGGCCGAGGACGATCGGCGCCGCGCCGGCGGCCTGGAAGCCCCACATGGCCGGCGTGCGGGTGGCCGGACCCGGCTGGTCGGACGTCGTCGTGTACTCGCGGTAGCCCTTCCAGTACGCGGTGACGTTGCCCGCGTTGCCGACGGGCAGGCAGTGGATGTCGGGCGCGTCGCCGAGGGCGTCGACCACCTCGAACGCGGCCGTCTTCTGCCCCTCGATGCGGTAGGGGTTCACCGAGTTCACCAGCTCGACCGGGTAGGCCTCGGCCAGCTTGCGCGCGACCGTGAGGCAGTCGTCGAAGTTGCCTGCGACCTGGAGGATCTCGGCGCCGTGGGCCACCGCCTGGCTCAGCTTGCCCATCGCGATCTTCCCGTCGGGCACGAGCACCGCGCAGGTCATGCCGGCAGCCGTCGCGTACGCCGCGGCCGAGGCGCTGGTGTTGCCGGTGGACGCGCAGACCACCGCCTTCGCGCCGAGCTCGGCGGCGCGCGTGATCGCGCTCGTCATCCCCCGGTCCTTGAACGACCCGGTCGGGTTGCAGCCCTCGACCTTGACGTGCACCTCGCACCCGGTGAGCGCCGACAGGTGCCGGGCGTGCACCAGCGGCGTGCCGCCCTCGCCCAGCGTCACCGCCGGCACGCCGGCCGCGAACGGCAGCCGCTCGCGGAACTCGTCGACCACCCCGCGCCACGCGTGCGCCACGTCAGCTCCCCTCGACCCGCAGCACCGACGCGACGGCGTCGACGACGTCCAGGCCCGCGAGCGCGCGCACGGTGTCGCTGAGCGCGGAGTCGGGGGCGGTGTGCGTGACGACCACGAGGGCGGCGCGGGTGCGCGTCGTGCCGTCGTCGTCCTCGTCGGTGACCAGCGTCTGGCGCACGGTCTCGATCGAGACCTCGTGGTCGGCGAACACCTGCGCGACGGCCGCGAGCACGCCCGGGCGGTCGGCCACGTCGAGGCGCACGTGGTAGCGGGTGCTCACCTCGCCCATCTCGAGCACGGGCAGGTCGGCGTAGGTGCTCTCGCCGGGGCCGCGCCCGCCGACGACCCGGTGCCGGGCCACGGCGACCACGTCGCCGAGCACGGCGCTCGCGGTGGGCTGCCCGCCCGCGCCGGCGCCGTAGAACATCAGCGACCCGGCGGCCTCGGCCTCGACGAACACGGCGTTGTAGGCACCGCGGACGCCGGCCAGCGGGTGCTCGCGCGACAGCATCGCGGGGTGGACGCGGACCGAGACCGCCTCTCCCCCGTCGGTCCTCGACCGCTCGCAGATCGCCAGCAGCTTCACGACGCACCCGGCGGCCTTGGCGGCGGCGACGTCGGCCGCGCTCACGCTGGTGATGCCCTCGCGGTGCACGTCGGCGGCACCCACGCGGGTGTGGAACGCCAGCGAGGCGAGGATGGCGGCCTTGGCGGCGGCGTCGAACCCCTCGACGTCGGCGGTGGGGTCGGCCTCGGCGTAGCCGAGCGCCTGCGCCTGCTGCACCGACTCCTCGAAACCCGCTCCGGTGGAGTCCATCTGGTCGAGCACGTAGTTGGTGGTGCCGTTGACGATGCCGAGCACGCGGTCGATGCGGTCGCCCGCCATCGACTCCCGGACGGGCCGCACGAGCGGGATGGCGCCCGCGACCGCGGCCTCGAAGTAGAGGTCGACACCGTGCTCGTCGGCCGCCTCGTAGAGCGTGGGGCCGTCCTCGGCGAGCAGCGCCTTGTTGGCGGTGACGACGCTCGCGCCGTGCGCCATCGCCTCGAGCAGGAGGGTGCGGGCCGGCTCGATGCCGCCGATCACCTCGACCACGACGTCGGCCCGCCGCACCAGCCCGGACGCGTCGGTGGTGAACAACGCCGGGTCGACGTCGAGGTCGCGCCGGCGCCCGGCCCGGCGCACCGCGATGCCGACGAGCTCGAGCGGACGGCCGACGCGGGCGGCGAGGTCGGCCGCGTTGGTCGTCAGCAGCCGCGCGACCTCGGTGCCGACCACGCCGCAGCCGAGCAGCGCGACCCGCAGCGGGGCGCCCTCGCGTCCGTCACCCGAGTCCGTCACCGGGCGATCCTCTCGCGCGTCCACGGGTTGACCGCACGTCGTCCCGCCATGCGGACAGACCTCAGAGGTTGCCGCGGCGCTCCTGCTCGCGCTCGATCGCCTCGAACAGCGCCTTGAAGTTGCCCTTGCCGAAGCCGAGCGAGCCGTGCCGCTCGATCATCTCGAAGAACACGGTCGGGCGGTCGCCGATCGGCTTGGTGAAGATCTGCAGCAGGTAGCCGTCCTCGTCGCGGTCGACCAGGATGCCGCGCGACTGCAGCTCCTCGATGGGCACGCGCACCTCGCCGATGCGGGCGCGCAGCTCGGGGTCCTCGTAGTACGAGTCCGGGGTGTCGAGGAACTCCACGCCCTCGGCGCGCATCGCGTCGACGCTGGCGAGGATGTCGTTCGTCGCCAGCGCGAGGTGCTGGGCGCCGGGGCCGCGGTAGAACTCGAGGTACTCGTCGATCTGGCTCTTGCGCTTGGCGACGGCCGGCTCGTTCAGCGGGAACTTCACCCGGTGGTTGCCGTTCGCGACCACCTTCGACATCAGCGCCGAGTAGTCGGTGGCGATGTCGTCGCCGATGAACTCGGCCATGTTCACGAAGCCCATGACCCGGTTGTAGAAGTCGACCCACTCGTCCATCCGGCCGAGCTCGACGTTGCCGACGACGTGGTCGAGCGCCTGGAAGATGCGCTTCGGCGCACCGGGACGCGGCTGGTGGGTCGAGGACCGCCGGACGTAGCCGGGCAGGTAGGGCCCGGTGTAGCGGGAGCGGTCGACCAGGGTGTGCCGGGTGTCGCCGTAGGCGCCGATCGCGGCGATGCGCACGGTGCCGTGCTCGTCGGTGACGTCCTCGGGCTCGCGCAGGACGGTCGCGCCCTCGCGGCGGGCCTGCTCGACGCAGCGGTCGACGTCGGGCACCTCGAGGGCGATGTCGACGACGCCGTCGCCGTGGGCGCGGTGGTGGTCGTGCAGCGGGCTGTCGGGGTCGACGCCGCCGTTCAGCACGAACCGGATCGAGCCCGAGCGCAGCACGTACGAGTGGTGGTCGCGGTTGCCGGTCTCGGGGCCGCTGTAGGCCTCGAGCCGCATGCCGAACGCCGACTGGTAGAAGTGCGCGGCCTGGGTGGCGTTGCCGACGACGAACACGATGGCGTCCCAGCCCGTGACCGGGAAGCGGTCGGCGTCGGCGTCGTACTCCACGAGCCCGACGAGCTGCTTCAGCTGGTCGAGGTCGAGGTCGGCCAGGCGCTCGGCGGGGGTCAGGTCGACGGTCACGGCGGGCCTCCACAGGAAGTCGGGCACGGGAAGACGGGTCGGGTGCGCCCCCACTGTCGGGGGCGGTCGCCCGGCTGGGCAAGCGGACGCTGCCCTCCTGGGCAGGTTGTACAAACTGCGCTGTGCCCGGCGGCCCCGACCGGGCACACTGCCCAGTGTGAACGCCGAACCGAGCAGCCCACCGCGTCCGGTCGACGAGCTCGACGCCCGCCTGGTGCAGGCGCTCGCGCGGGCGCCGCGCACGGGGGTGCTCGAGCTGTCCCGGCTCCTCGGGGTCGCGCGCGGCACGGTGCAGGCCCGCCTCGACCGGCTGCTGCGCACCGGCGTGCTGTCGCTGCAGCCCGTCCTCGACCCCGCCGCGCTCGGCTACCCCGTCACCGCCTTCCTCACCCTCGAGCTGCACCAGGACACCGGCCGCGACGCCGTCACCGCCCAGCTGTCCGGCATCCCGCAGGTGCTCGAGGCGCACACCACCACGGGCACCGGCGACCTGCTGGTGCGCGTCGTGGCCCGCGACAACACCCACCTGCAGCAGGTCATCGACGCGGTCGTCGCGACGCCCGCGGTGAGCCGCACCTCGACCGTCATCGCGCTGCAGGACGTCGTCCGGCACCGCACCGTCCCGCTGCTCGACGAGGCCACCGCGGGCGCGCCGTGACCACGCCCGCGAGGCGACCACCCCTCGCGCTCAGGTCGGGCCCGGACGGAGCCGATGGACCAGGGGTGTGGACGTTGCAGCGCGCGCCGCTCGGCGCCGCCCGTGCGGCGCTGCTCGCGTGCGCCCTGGTGGTGGCCGCCTTCGTGCCCGTCTTCGTCCGGCCGCCCGGCGTCACCGTCGCGGTGTTCTGGCCCGCGGCGGGGCTCGCGCTCGTCGCCCTGGTGGTCACGCCGCGCCGGCACTGGGCCCGGGTGTGCGCGGTCGTGCTGCTCGGCACCGCCACCGGCAACCTCCTGGCCGGGCGCGACCTCGGCCCCGCGCTGCTGTTCGGGTCGGCCAACACCCTCGAGGCCGTCGTCACCGCCACCACGTTCCTGCGGCTGGGCAGCCAGCGGTACCAGCTCGAGCGGCTGGCCGACGCCTGGAACCTCGTGCTCGCCGCCCTGCTCGGCAGCCTGACCGGCGGCCTGGTCGCCGCGTCGACCGCGAGGTTCGTGCTCGACGGCGACTTCCTCACCTCCTGGGGCACGTTCGTCGCGTCCCACCCCGCGGGCATCCTCATGGTCGCGCCGGTGCTGCTGCTGCGGCCCGGGCCCCCGGCCAGGGTCAGGACGCTCGAGCAGGTGCTGCACGTCGTCGCGCTGCTCAACGCCGTCACCGCGGCCTACTGGCCGCACGGGCTGCCGCTCGGCTTCCTCCCCCTCCCCGTGCTGGCCTGGGCGGCGGCCCGGTTCGGCTCGCGCACCGCCGCCGCGGAGATGCTCCTGGTCGGCAGCGCGGCCACCGTCGCGACCGTGTACGGCGTCGGTCCGTTCGGAGGACCCGCCAGCGCCCCCGTGACGACCGCGACCCTGCAGGCGTACCTGCTCTCCCTCGGCGTGATCATCGCCGTGCTCGGGCTCACCGTCGACGACGTGCGGCGCAAGGCGCAGGTGCTGGCCGCGGGCGAGCAGCTGTTCCGGCGCACCTTCGACGAGGCGATGCTCGGCATGCTGCTGCTGCAGGTGCTGCCCGGCGGCGCCGCCGCCCAGGTGCGGCGCTGCAACCCCGCCGCCTCCGAGATGCTCGACCGCCCGGCCGAGGAGGTCGTCGGCCACCCGCTCGAGCGGCTGCTGCACCCCGACTCGGCCGCGGTCTACACCGGCGCCCTCGACCGCGTCCTGGCCGGCGAGCTCGGCACGTGGCACGGCGAGCTGCGCCTGGCCGGCGTCACCGACGGGCCCGAGGACGGGCCGTCGCGGGAGCGCCGCGTCGCCGTGACCCTGTCGCCGCTGCGCGACAGCGACGGCGAGGTCGAGCGCGTCACCCTGCAGATGCAGGACGTCACGGCGCGCCACCACGCCGAGGCCCGGCTCATCGAGATGGCGCTGCACGACGCCCTGACCGGCCTGCCGAACCGCACGCTGCTGCGCGACCGGCTCGGCGAGGGGCTGTCCGCCGCCGAGGGCGACGACGGCGCCGGCGGACGGCTCGCGCTGCTGTTCTGCGACCTCGACGACTTCAAGCTGGTCAACGACTCGGCCGGCCACCGGGTCGGCGACGCGCTGCTCGTCGAGGTGGCGCGCCGCCTCGGCGCCCTGCGTCCCGACGACACGGTCGCCCGCCTGGGCGGCGACGAGTTCGTCATCCTGTCGCCCGTCGGCCCGGGCGACCCGCTCGCCTACACCGACGACCTGGCCGCCCTCGTGCTGGAGATGCTCACCGCGCCGGTCGAGGTCGCCGGCGCCCGCTACCGGCTGTCCGCGAGCATCGGCATCACCCTGTCGCGGCCCGGCAGCACGCCGGAGTCGCTGCTGCGCGAGGCCGACTCGGCGATGTACCAGGCCAAGCGCACCGGCAAGAACCGCAGCGCGTGGTTCACCGAGGAGCACCACCTGCAGGCCCGCCGCCAGCTCGAGCTCGCGCAGGAGCTGCGCACCGGGCTCGAGCGCGGCGAGTTCGTCCTGCACGTGCAGCCCGTGGTCGACCTGCTCGCCGGCCGGGTCGTGGCGGGCGAGGCGCTGGTGCGCTGGCGCCACCCCGAGCGCGGGCTGCTCGCCCCGGGCGAGTGGCTCGACGTCGCCGAGGCCTCCGACGTCATCCACGCGCTCGGCTCCTGGGTGATCGACGAGTCGTGCCGGCTGGCCGCGGGCTGGCGGGAGGTGCTCGGCGACTGCGCGCCCGCCGTGCACGCCAACGTCTCGGCGCGCCAGCTCGGCCAGGGCACGCTGGTCTCCGACGTGCGCACCGCGCTCGCGCGACACGGCCTGCCCGGCACCGGCCTGGTGCTCGAGCTCACCGAGACCCAGCTCGACCACGCGCACGCGGCCGTCCTGAGCGAGCTGGTGCAGCTGCGCGCCGTCGGCGTCGGCCTGGCCGCCGACGACTTCGGCACCGGCTACAGCTCGCTCACCCGGCTGACCGAGATGCCCGTCGACGCCATCAAGATCGACCGCGCGTTCGTCGCCCGGATGCACGACGACGACCGCGCCCGGGCCGTGGTGTCGAGCCTGGTGACGATGGGCGCGGCGCTCGACGTCGCCGTCGTCGCCGAGGGCGTCGAGACCCACGAGCAGGCGCAGTCGCTGGCCCGGATGGGCTGCCACCTCGCGCAGGGCTACTGGTGGAGCCGCCCGGTGCCCGACGAGGACTTCGTCGCGTTCGTGGCCGGGCGCGTCGCGGCGGTCGCCGCCGGCTGAGTCAGCCGCGGCCGACGAACCGCGAGCGCAGCAGGTCGATGCGGGCCTGGATCTGCTCCTCGCTCGCCCGCGCCACCTCGCCGCCGCCGCTGCGGGTGCGCAGGTCGGCGTGCACCACCCCGTGCGGCTGCCCGGTGCGCCGCGCCCAGGCCGACACCAGCGCGTTCAGCTCCTTGCGCAGCGCGGCGAGCCGGCGGTGCGCGGCCTCCGACCGCTCCACCTCCTCGCGGGGACGCGGCGCCGCGCGCCGGCTGCTGTGGTCGCGCTGGTGCTGGCGCAGCAGCGTGGTGACCTGGTCGGGGTCGAGCAGGCCGGGGATGCCGAGGAAGTCCTGCTCCTCGGGCGAGCCGATGTCGGCGCCGGTGCCGAACTCGCCGCCGTCGAACAGCACGCGGTCGAAGGAGGCCTGCGCCTCCAGCGCCTGGAAGCTGCCGAGCAGGTCGTCCGAGGCCCCCTCGGCCTGGTTCGCCCGGGCGACCAGGCCCTCCTCCGGGCTCCAGTCGAGCCCGTCGTCCTCGCGCGGCGAGCGGTCGAGCGCGTGGTCGCGCTCGGCCTCCAGCCCGCCGGCCAGGCCGAGCAGCGTCGGGACGCTCGGGACGAAGATCGAGGCGGTCTCGCCGCGCCGGCGGGCGCGCACGAACCGGCCGACCGCCTGGGCGAAGTAGAGCGGCGTGCTGGCCGACGTCGCGTAGACGCCGACGCACAGCCGCGGCACGTCGACGCCCTCGGACACCATCCGGACCGCGACCATCCAGCGCTGGTCGCCCTCGGCGAACTCCTCGATCCGCGACGACGCCCCGGAGTCGTCGGACAGCACCACGACGGGCGGCTCGCCGGTCACCTGCCGCAGCACGGCCGCGTACGCGCGCGCGGTGGGCTGGTCGGACGCGATCACGAGCCCGCCGGCGTCCGGCACGCCGCGGCGCACCTCGGTGAGCCTGGTGTCGGCCGCCTGCAGCACCGAGGTGATCCACTCGCCGTCCGGGTCGAGCGCGGTGCGCCACGCCTGGGCCACCTGGTCCTGGGTGAGCGGCTCGCCGAGGCGGGCGCTGATCTCGTCGCCCGCGCGCGTGCGCCAGCGCATCTGCCCGCTGTAGGCGAGGAAGAGCACGGGCCGCACCACGCCGTCGCGCAGGGCGTCCGCGTAGCCGTAGGAGAAGTCCGAGCGCGACCGGCGGACGCCGTCGGCGTCGGCCTCGTACCGGACGAACGGGATCGCGGCCGTGTCGGACCGGAAGGGCGTGCCCGTGAGCGAGAGGCGGTGCGGCGCAGGGGCGAACGCGTCGCGGATCGCGTCGCCCCAGGACAGCGCGTCGCCGCCGTGGTGCACCTCGTCGAGGATCACCAGGGTGCTGGCGGCCTCGGTGCGCGAGCGGTGCAGGTTGGGCCGCGCCGCCACCTGCGCGTAGGTGAGCGCGACGCCGTCGTACCCGGCGGCGTGGGTGCCCTGGTTGTTGCGGAAGGCCGGGTCGAGCTGGATGCCGACCCGCGCCGCGGCGTCGGCCCACTGCCGCTTCAGGTGCTCGGTGGGCGCCACCACGGTGACGCGGCGCACCCGGCCGCGCTCGAGCAGCTCGGTCGCCACGCGCAGGGCGAAGGTGGTCTTGCCGGCGCCGGGGGTGGCGACGGCCAGGAAGTCGGTGGGCAGCGCGGCGAGGTACTGCTCGAGCGCGGCGGCCTGCCACGCACGCAGCCGCGAGGCGGTGCCCCAGGCGGCGCGCTCGGGGTAGGCCGGTGACAGGTGCGAGGCCGCCGCCGAGCTGGCGTGCACGGGCAGGCCGGACTGCTCGGACGGGGAAGGGCTCACGATGTCCCGAGGCTACGTGACGGCCGGCCCGCGGGTCCGCCGGGCTCGCCGGGGTGGGACCCGACCGGTGTCAGGACCCGCTGCCCAGCAGGTCGGACACCAGCCCGACCAGGCAGCACGACAGCAGCAGGACGGTCCCGGTGATCCCCACGACGAGCGGCCAGCGGGGACGCCGGGCCGGCCTGCCGGGCCGGGCGGGTCGGACGGTGCGCCCTGCCGGCTGCGGACCGGGCGCGGCCGCACCGGGCGGCGGGGGCGGCGCCCAGGTGGGCGGCGCCTGC
>NZ_BAAHAF010000143.1:0-2281 GCF_054777815.1 Angustibacter speluncae
CGGCCGCGCGGCGGCGGCGAGGCGTCCGGGCGCCGGCAGCCCGCCCACCCGCGCCAGCAGGTGCGCCAGGCCGACGACGAGGGGCAGCCGGACGAGCGGGTCGAGCTTGTGCACGTTGCGCAGCGGCGCCAGCGGGCCGTCGAGCGCTGCGCGGGCCGCACCGGACAGCGGCGAGTCGAGCGGACCGGCGTGGGGCAGGGCGATCGCGACGACGCCGACGAGCAGGCACAGCAGCAGGAAGCCGCGGTGGGGCACCCGCAGCGCCAGGCCCGCGAGGCCGAGGGCCGCCGCGACGCAGGTCGCGACGACGAGCGCGCCGTCGGTCGCGAGGCCGAACCCGGCGTCCCACCACGGCCCGCCGGCCGTCACCACGTACCCGAGCCAGTGCGAGGTGCCGCGCACGACGTCGAGCAGCTCGACGTTGCCGGTGACGGCCGCGGCGTCCTCGATCCAGTCCAGGAACGGCGGGCTGTACCGGCCGAGCACGAGAAGCGGCACCAGCCACCAGGCCGACGCGAGCGCGCCGCACAGCACCCACCACCAGGTGAGCGCGCTGCGCCACCAGCCGGTGCGGGTGAGGAGCCACAGCGCGGCGGGCAGGCAGGCGGCCGCGGTCGCGGTCGCGTTCACCCCGCCCATCAGCAGGATCGCCAGACCGGACGCCGCCGCGGCCCGCCGAGCGGTCCACCGTCCCGCCGACGCGTGCACGAGCGGGAGCAGCACCCAGGGCGAGAGCAGCAGCGGCGCGGCCTCGGACGAGATCGGGCCGAGCGTCGAGACCGCCCGCGGCGACAGCGCGAGCGCCAGGCCCGCCAGGTGGGCGACCGGCGCCGACCGCACCCCCAGGGCCTCGACCAGGCGGCGACCGCCGAGGTACCCCGCGACCAGCAGCGCGAGCCACCACGCCCGCTGCACCGTCCAGGCCGGCAGCACCTCGCCGAGCACGGCGTGGAACGGGCCCATCGGGAACAGGTAGCCGTAGCCCTGGTTCTGCAGCTGGCCGAAGGCGCCCTCGGGGTCCCACAGGTGCAGGGCGCGGGCGAGCAGGCCCCACGGGTCCTGGGAGAGGTCGAGCTTGGTGTCGTTCGCGGTGCGACCGGGCACCTGCACCGCGACGACGGCGACGAGCGCCAGCACGCAGGCCGCGGTGCGCAGCGCCTCGACCAGGCGTCCCTCGGCGCGGGTCATCGGGTCGGGCCGGCGCGTCGGGTCAGCGGGGACGGCTCGCCCCCGGACGGTCAGCCCTCGTAGGGGTCGTAGTTGACCAGCGGCTGGTCGACCGGCGCCGGCATCGCCGAGCGCACCTGGGTGATCCCGAGGGTGGTGACGACCGCGAAGAGCGCACCGGCCACGACGGTGATGACGAGTGCGAGGCCGGCGGCCACCTGGCCGGAGTCGCTGCGCAGACGGGTGCGGAGTGCGGTCACGCAGGCGAGGGTAGCAGTCCGGTTACCCTCCGGTAGCCCGGTTCGGGCGACGTGTCGCGACGGCGCCCGCGGCGAGCCCCGCCAGCACCCAGGTGAGCACCGACGCCGCCCACCCGACCCGCTGGACGGTCCCCACCGACGCGGGCGGCGCGGGCGCGTCCGGGTGGCCGAGGTCGAGCAGCACGGTGCGCTCCCCCGACCAGACCTCCTCCGCGCCGTCGTCCCGGAGCGCCTCGAGGTCGGCGGCGCCCGCGGGCACGTCGACGACCACGAGCCGCACCCCGGCCGCCCGCAGTGCCGCGGCCGGCGACCGGCCGTCGCGCAGGTCGGCGGTCACCGCCGCCGCGACCGGGTCCTCCCCCGGGACGACGAGGTCGTCGCGGACCCGCAGCGAGTCGTCGACGAGCACCCTGCGGTCGAGCAACCGGGGCATCAGGTCGAGCCCGACCCGTCCCCCGTTCCAGGCGTAGGCCCGGTACTGGCCCCACGGCAGCGACGCGACGACCCCCTCGGGCGCCCGGTCGACCTCCTGCGCCAGCGCGGTGTACTCGTCCGGGACGTCGACCGCCGCGAACCGGCCGGCGGAGCCCCACGCGGCCGCAGGCAGCAGGGCGGGCGGGGCCAGGGCGAGCAGCACGACCAGGCCCGCGGTCCGGGAACCGTGGGCCAACAGCCGCGCCGCGGTCAGGCCCGCCGCGCAGGCGGTGAGCAGCACCCACCAGGCGAGCAGCTTCTGGCCGTCGCGCAGCAGCCCGCCGCCGGGGACCGCGGCCAGCAGCGCCGACACCAGGTCGCGGGTCGGCGCGGCCGCCTGCAGCAGCGTCCAGACCAGCCCGGCCGTCCCGACGACGAGC
>NZ_BAAHAF010000144.1:0-624 GCF_054777815.1 Angustibacter speluncae
GCGGCGGCCTGCTGCTGGCGCGGCGCCTGCCGCGGGGGCGCCACCAGTGAGGCGGCTCCTCCTCGCGCTGTCGACGCTGGCGCTGGCGGGCGGCGGCCTGGTCGCCGCCCCGCCCGCGCCGGCCGCCGCCGCGGCGTGCTCCGGGACGTCCGGTGTGACGGTGGTCGTCGGGTCGGACGTGCGCTGCGCGAGCGGGAACCCGTCCACGGGCGCCGCCGCGCTCCAGGGAGCGGGCTTCGCCATCACCCAGGTGCAGCGCCAGCCGGGCTTCGTCTGCCGGATCGACGGCGTCCCTGCGTCCGACCCCTGCGTGAACACGCCCCCGACGACCGCCTACTGGTCGTACTGGCACGCGCAGCCGGGCGGCAGCTGGCAGTACTCCAGCCTCGGTGCGTACTCCTACGACCCTGCGCCGGGCAGCGTCGAGGGCTGGTCGTTCGGTGCGGGCAGCCCGCCCTCCGTGGCACCGCCGTCGGCGCCCGCCCCGGCACCCCCGCCGCAGCCGGCTCCCGAGCCCCCGCCCGCCTCGTCCGCCCCGCCCGCCGGTGGCGGGGGGACCGGTGGCTCCACGGGCGGCGCCGGCTACGGCGGCGCCACGGGCACCGGCTCGGCCGGTGGCACGGC
>NZ_BAAHAF010000145.1:0-12963 GCF_054777815.1 Angustibacter speluncae
GGCAGCACCGACAGCGCGGCCTCCACCCGCGCCTCGATCCGCGCGACCTGGTCGGCGCGCGAGCGACCGCCCGGCGGGGCGGCGCCCTGGACCCGGACGAACCACCGTGGCGACGACGTCACCCTGTGGGAAGGCCCGTCCTGGGCCGTCGGCGCGGTGGCCGGTGCGCTCGCCGCACCGGGCCTGCCACCCCGCGTGCGGGCCGGTGCCGCTGTCGCGACGGCCGGTGCGGCCGCCTTCGGCGTGCTCGACGACCTCGGCGAGCGCGGGTCGTCCAAGGGGCTGCGAGGCCACCTCGGGTCGCTGGCCCGCGGCGAGGTCACCACGGGCGCGCTGAAGATCCTCGGCATCGGCGGGACGGGCGTGCTGGCCGCGGCGCTGCTGCTCGAGCGCGACGGGCGGGGGGCGGTCCGCCACCTGGCCGACGTCGTCGTGGCCGGAGGGGTCGTCGCCGGGACGGCGAACCTGGGCAACCTGCTCGACCTGCGTCCCGGCCGGGTGCTGAAGGTCGCGCTCTCGGCCGCACCCGCCGCGCTCGCAGCCGGTGCGCTCGCCGCGCTGCCGGCCGCGGCGGTGGGGGCCTCGCTGCCGCTGCTGCGTCCCGACCTCGGCGAGCGGTCGATGCTGGGCGACGGCGGCGCGAACGCGGTCGGCGCGCTGCTCGGGGTGTCGGCGGTGGCTGCCACCGCCGGAGCGCCCGCCGGCGGCCGCACCCGCGGCGTGCTGCTGGCAGGACTGGTCGCGCTCACGCTGCTCAGCGAGAAGGTCAGCTTCACCCGGGTGATCGAGGGCACGCCCGTGCTGCGCGAGCTGGATGCGCTGGGGCGGCGTCCTCGCACCGCGCCGTGAGCCCGGCCTCCCGGCGCGCCCTCGGCGTGGCCGGCGGGATCGCCGGCGGTGCCGCGGTGTTCGCCGCGATCACGCTGCTCGCGCGGGCGGCCGGCTTCGGACGCTGGATCGTCTACTCGAACTCGGTGTCGGCCGAGTGCGTCGGCAACGCCTACTCCACCGCCAACCAGCTGCCGAACGTGCTGTTCGAGGTCGTGGCGGGCGGAGCCCTGGCGGGCGCCGTGGTGCCTCTGCTGGCCGGTCCGCTCGCCCGTGCCGACCGCGCCGAGGTCGACCGCACGGCCTCGGCGCTGCTCACCTGGGCGGTGGCGGTGCTGGCGCCGGTGTCGCTGCTGGTGGCGCTGCTCGCGGGTCCGCTGGTGCAGCTGCTCGGTGCGGGTGGGCGCGGGTGCGACGGCGGGGCGGCGCTGGCCGCCCGGATGCTCGTCGTGTTCGCCCCGCAGGTGCTCCTCTACGGGATCGGCGTGGTGCTCGCGGGCGTGCTCACCGCGCACCGCCGCCTGGTCTGGCCGGCCCTCGGCCCGCTGCTGTCGTCCCTGGTCGTGATGACCGCGTACGCGATCTTCGCCCGCACCGCGCAGGGTGCCGGGAACGACCCGCTCGCCCTACCCGGCACGGCCGAGGCGTGGTTGGCGTGGGGGACGACCGCCGGCGTCCTGGTGATGACGCTGCCGATGCTGTGGCCGGTGCGGCGGGCCGGCGTCCGGCTCCGACCCACCTTCGCCTTCCCGCCCGGTGTCGCGCGGCGCGCCGTGGCGCTCGCGAGCGCCGGCGTGGTGACGCTGCTGGCCCAGCAGGCCAGCGTGGTGGCGGTGCTGCTGCTGGCCAACGGGCGCGGGGCCACTGCCACTCTCAACGTCTTCCAGTACACCCAGGCGGTGTACCTCCTGCCGTACGCGCTGCTGGCGGTGCCGCTGGCCACCAGCGCCTTCCCACGGCTGGCCGAGCGGGCGGCCACCGGCGACACCGACGGGTTCGCCGCCACCGCGGCCTGGACCACCCGGGCGCTGCTGCTGGTCTCGTCGGCCGGCGCCGCCGTGCTGGTGGCCGTGGCCGTCCCGGTGGCGGCGTTCTTCGGCCACCTCGACGCCGGCGAGGTGGGGGAGATGGCGCCCGCGCTGGTCGCGATGGCCCCGGGCCTGGTCGGGTTCGCGGTCATCGCGCACGTGGGCCGGGCGCTGTACGCGCTGGAGCGCGGACGTCTGGCGGCCGTGGCCACCGTGGTGGGCTGGGTCGCGGTCGTGGTGGCGATGGTGGTGCTGTCGCTCCTGGTCACCCGGCCGCCTGACGTCGCCGTCGCGCTCGGCGGGGGCACCAGCATCGGCATGACGGTGGCGGGGGTCGCGCTCGTGGTGGCGCTGCGACGCAGCGCCGGACCGTCCGCCCTGGACGGCCTGGCCCGCACCCTGCTGGGCAGCGGCGCCGCGGCGGTGCTGGCGGGCGGTGCGGGCTGGTGGGCGTCCACGGGTCTCACCGGTGCGTGGGGCGGGAGCACCGGGGGCAGCGTGCTGGCGGGGCTCGGGTCGGCGCTGGTCGCCGCGGTGGTGCTGGTCGCCGCGCTGCCGGTGCTCGACCGGCCGAGCGTGCGGGCCGCCACCCGGCTGGCCCGCCGCGGGCGGGCGAGCGGGGCCGAGGGGTCCACGGACGGCACCACCGGGGTGCCCGGCGAGAGGCAGGCGACGTGAAGGTCCTCCTGGTGCAGGGCACCTCGGCAGGTGGCGTGGGACGGCACGTGGCCGCGCTCGCGTCCGGGCTGGTGGCACGGGGTCACGAGGTCGTGGTCGGCGCCCCGGCGGCGGCGCGCGCGGACTTCGACCTCGACGCGACCGGGGCGCGGTTCTCGCCCGTCGACATCGGCGACCGCCCGAGGGTGGGTGCGGACGCAGCAGCGGTGCGCGAGCTGCGCCGGCTCGCCGCGGGCGCGGACGTCGTGCACGCCCACGGCCTGCGCGTCGGCGGGCACGTGGCGCTCGCGCGCACGTCCACCCCGCTCGTGGTGACGCTGCACAACCTGCCGGTCGGCGGGCGCCTGGTGGGGCGCGTGTCGGCGGTGGTCGAGGGGCTCGTCGCCCGCCGCGCCGCGGCCGTCCTGGGCATCAGCGGCGACCTGGTCGAGCGGATGGCGGCGCGGGGCGCGCGGCGCACCGAGCGGGCGCTCGTCCCGTCCCCGCCCGGGGCGCCGCCGAGCGGGACGCGGGAGCAGGTGCGCGAGCGGGTCCGGGCCGAGCTGGGCCTCGCCGACCGCGAGCTGCTGCTGGTCACCGTGGCGCGGCTCGCACCGCAGAAGGGCTACCCGCTGTGGTTCGACGCGATCGGGCAGCTCGCGCGCACGCACGCCGGCGGGTTCGTGGCGGCCGTCGCGGGCGACGGCCCGCTGCGCGGCGAGCTCGAGGCGCGGGTGGCGGCCGAGTCGCTGCCGGTGCGGCTGCTGGGTCACCGGTCCGACGCCGCCGACCTGCTGACGGCCGCCGACGTCGCAGTCAGCCCCAGCGTCTGGGAGGGCCAGCCGCTCGGGGTGCAGGAGGCCTTGCGGCTCGGGGCGCCGCTGGTGGCCACCGACGTCGGCGGCACCGGCGAGGTCACCGGGCGCGCCGCCGTCCTGGTGCCGTACGGCGACGCGCGGGCGCTGGCGTCCGCGGTCGGCCGGCTGCTCGACGACCCGGCCGGCCGCGAGCACTACCGGCGCGCCGGCCTCGAGCGGGCTGCGACGCTGCCCACCGACGACGACGCCGTGGCGCAGGTGGAGCAGGTCTACCGGGCGGTCACGGGCTGAGACGCGCCGACCCGCGGGGCGTGTCGCGCCGCGCCGGTCGGCGGGTCGCGCGGCGGCTGCTATCGTCGAAGCCCGTGGTGGATCGCAGCTACGGGACCTCGGCCAGGCAGGGCGGGTCCGCAGCGACCCGCCACATCTTCGTCACCGGTGGGGTGGCCTCGTCCCTGGGCAAGGGGTTGACGGCCTCCAGCCTGGGGCACCTCCTGCGGGCCCGCGGCCTGCGGGTGTCGATGCAGAAGCTCGACCCCTACCTCAACGTCGACCCCGGGACGATGAACCCGTTCCAGCACGGCGAGGTGTACGTCACCGACGACGGCGCCGAGACCGACCTCGACATCGGCCACTACGAGCGCTTCCTCGGCGAGGACCTCGACGCCTCGGCGAACGTCACCACCGGCCAGGTGTACTCCGAGGTGATCGCCAAGGAGCGGCGCGGGGAGTACCTCGGCGACACCGTCCAGGTGATCCCGCACATCACCAACGAGATCAAGCGCCGGATGCGCCTGCAGGCCGACGCCCCCGGCCCGCACGGTGCGCCCGACGTCATCATCACCGAGGTCGGCGGCACCGTCGGCGACATCGAGTCGCTGCCCTTCCTGGAGGCCGCCCGCCAGGTGCGCCAGGACATCGGGCGCGACTCGTGCTTCTTCGTGCACGTCTCGCTGGTGCCGTACATCGGCCCGTCCGGCGAGCTGAAGACCAAGCCGACCCAGCACTCGGTGGCCGCGCTGCGCTCGATCGGCATCCAGCCGGACGCCGTGGTGCTGCGCTGCGACCGCGAGCTGCCCGAGGGCATCAAGCGCAAGATCGCGCTGATGTGCGACGTCGACTTCGAGGCCGTCGCGACCGCCAAGGACGCTCGCTCGATCTACGACATCCCGAAGGTGCTGCACTCCGAGGGCCTCGACGCCTACCTCGTCCGCCGGCTGGACCTGCCGTTCCGCGACGTGGACTGGACGGCGTGGGACGAGCTGCTGCGCCGCGTGCACCGTCCCGCGCACGAGGTCGAGGTCGCCCTGGTCGGCAAGTACATCGACCTGCCCGACGCGTACCTGTCGGTCACCGAGGCGCTGCGCGCCGGTGGGTTCGACCAGGACGCCCGGGTGCGCATCCGCTGGGTGGCGTCCGACACCTGCGCGACGCCCGAGGGTGCGCGCAAGGAGCTGTCGGGCGTCGACGCGGTCTGCGTCCCAGGCGGTTTCGGCGTGCGCGGCATCGAGGGCAAGCTCGGCGCGCTGCGCTGGGCGCGCGAGAACCAGGTGCCCACGCTCGGGCTGTGCCTCGGCCTGCAGTGCATGGTGATCGAGTACGTACGCAACGTCGTCGGGCTCGAGGGCGCGTCGTCGTCGGAGTTCGACCCGGGCACCGAGCACGCCGTCATCGCGACGATGGACGAGCAGAAGTCGATCGTCGCCGGCGAGGGCGACATGGGCGGGACGATGCGCCTCGGCCTGTACCCGGCCGCGCTCAAGCCGGGCTCGGTCGTGGCCGCGGCCTACGGGAGCGAGCGGGTCTCCGAGCGGCACCGCCACCGCTACGAGGTCAACAACGAGTACCGCGAGCGGCTGGAGGCGGCCGGACTCGTGGTGTCGGGGGAGTCGCCCGACCGGCAGCTGGTCGAGTTCGTCGAGCTGCCGCGCGAGGTGCACCCGTACTACGTCTCGACCCAGGCGCACCCGGAGTTCCTGTCGCGCCCCGACCGGGCCCACCCGCTGTTCGCAGGGCTGGTGGCGGCCGGTCTCGAGCGCCAGCGCGAGGAGCGCCTGATCGAGGTCGAGTCGGCCCGCGTGGGCGACGACGAGGTCGACGTCGACGCCGCCGCGACCGGTGCGACGGTCTGAACCCGCTGTGACGACAGGGGGTTTCGCCGAGGGCGACCGGTTGCAGCCGCGTCCCGTGGTGGCGTCGGAGGTCGTGCACGCGGGTCTGATCTGGGACGTCGTCCGCGACACCGTCGACCTCGGCGAGGCCGGCACCGTGCGGCGCGAGTACGTGCGCCACCCGGGAGCGGTGGGCGTGCTGGCGCTCGACGAGCAGGAGCGCATCCTGCTGGTGCGGCAGTACCGCCACCCCGTCGGCATGGAGCTGTGGGAGCTGCCGGCCGGTCTGCTCGACGTGCCGGGGGAGCCCCCGGTGGGCGCGGCGCAGCGCGAGCTCGCCGAGGAGGTCGACCTGGTCGCCGGGCGCTGGGACGTGCTCGTCGACTGGTTCAACTCGCCGGGCGGGATGGACGAGGCCATCCGCGTCTTCGTGGCCCGCGACCTGTCGCCCGTGCCCGACGACCAACGGCACGAGCGCGAGCACGAGGAGCGCGACATGGTCGCCGAGTGGGTCGCGCTCGACGACGCCCGCGACGCCGTGCTCGCCGGCCGGGTGCACAACCCGACCGCCGTGGCGGGCGTGCTCGCGGCCGCCGCCGCCCGTGACGCCGGGTGGACGACGCTGCGTCCCGTCGACGCGCCCTGGCCGGAGCACAAGGCCTACCGCTGACCCAGCCGGGTTCGCCCAGGGTCTTCCGAGATGTCCGGTTTGTCGCTACGGTCGCAGGACGGGCGTGAGAGCGCTCCCAACGCGATCGGGAGGTCGACGACGATGTCGAGCAGCACGAGCACCAGCAGCGGCACCAGCAGGAGGGCGTTCCTCGGGGCCGCGGCGGCCCTGACCCTGGCAGGTGGCAGCGGCCTGCTGACGCCGCGGAGGGCGGCGGCGGCGACGCTGCCGCTGTCGGTGGTGAACCGGAGCGGACGCTACCCCGATGACGCCGTGTGGGTGCACGTCGTCGGCACCGAGCTGGCCACCGGCCGGCAGGGCCACGTCGACGCGTCGGGCGCGTTCGTGCCGGCGAGCCTGGGGGACAACGGGTCCGGTGGCACGGCCTCGTACGGCGTGCCGCTCTCGCAGCGGCGGCAGCTGCCGCTGCCCGAGCTGTCGGGGCGGGTGTACGTCTCGCTCGGCCAGCAGATCCCGTTCCGGGTGGTCGGCACGCCCGACGGCGTCGGGATCGCGCACCCGGCGGGGTGGGTCGAGAGCGACCCGTCGTTCGGGATCCTCTACGACTGCATGGAGTTCACCCACACCGGCGGCGCCATGTACTGCAACACCACGATGGTCGACATGTTCAGCGTCCCGCTGTCGATCACGTTGAGCGGCAACGCGAACCAGCGGGTCGGCGAGGTCGTCAGCGGCGGCAGGGCGCGGGTGTTCGAGCGGATGGCGTCGACGCCGGGCTTCGGCAACCTCGTCGTCGGCGACCGGCGCGTGATCGCGCCGAGCCACGGCATCGGCGCGGGACGGTTCGACGGCGGCTACCTCGACGGGTACGTCGCGCAGGCGTGGGACGCCTACCGCGACCGCGACCTCACCGTCGTCGCCGGACCGCAGACCTACCGGCTGCGGGTGCAGGGCGACCAGATCGTGGCGTGGCAGGGCGACGCGCAGCGTGCGGCGTTCAACCGTCCGAGCACCAGCGACGTGCTGTTCTGCAACGGCGCGATCAGCGCGCCGAACGACGGCGTCGGGGGACCGATCGCGGCGATCCTGGGGGCGGCGCTCAACCGCACCACGATGCGCGACCAGGCGACCCAGCCGACCACCGACCCGGCCGGCTTCTACCAGGGCGAGCGGACGAACCACTACGCCAAGGTGCTGCACGAGGTGCACGTCGACGGCCGCGCCTACGGGTTCGCGTTCGACGACGTCGCGGGGTTCGCGTCGTACATCGAGGACCGGGGCGCGCGGTCGGTGGAGCTCGCCGTCGACCCGTTCTGAGCCCGTCCGACCCGCTGGTCAGGCCTTGGCGTCGGACCAGCGGGTCACGACGGCGACGTCGGCCACGAACCGCACCGGTGCGTCCGTCCAGCGGGCGGCGGTGCCGCGCAGGTCGTCGACCACCGCGGTGCGCAGGTGGTCGGCGGCCTGCTCGTGCACGTGCAGCAGCAGCTCGTCGTGCAGGCAGAGCACGACCTCGCCGGTGCCCTCGGCCCGCAGCCGCGCACGGACGGTGGCCGTCCAGGCCTTGAACAGCTCGGCGGCCGAGCCCTGCACGACGGCGTTGCGCGCGAACCGTCCTCGCGCCGCGACAGCCGACTGGTGGGCGCGCACGGCGTCGGGCCCGGCGTCGGCGGGCAGGGGATCGAGGTGCCACATCCGCACCCGCCGGCCGGCGTGGGTGAGCACGTCGCGACCGGCCTTGCCCTCGTTGTGCGCGCGCTGCAGGAAGCGCATCGCCACCGGGTAGGCACGCTCCATGTCGCGCAGCGCGTCGGCGGCCGTGCCGTGCGTCTGGCCGTACATCGCCGCGAGCACCGCGATCTTCGCAACCGGTCGCTCGCACCCCAGCGCGGTGGCGACGTCGGCGTAGAGGTCGTCGGACGCGGCGGCCCGGGCGAGCCCGCGGTCTCCCGAGATCGCCGCCAGCACACGGGGTTCGACCTGGCCGAGGTCGGCCCGGACGAGCAGGTGGCCCGGGCGGGCCCGCACCGCCGGCCGCAGCTCGCGCGGCATCGAGTGCAGACCGGCGGACGCGGTCATCCGCCCCGCGCCGCCGTCGCTGCCGGTCCAGGTGCCGCGCAACCGGCCGTCCGCGCCGAGGTGGGCGTCGAGCCAGCGGTAGCCGTAGGTGGTGGCGATGCGTTCGCCCTTGCGCCACTGCAGCAGCGCGTCGACGAGCGGGTGCGAGCCGGCGAGCTGCTCCAGACGCCAGGAGCGCGTGTCGGGAAGGTCGAAGCCGTTGCGCCGCAACAGCTCCTTCACCTGCGCGGGGCTGCGCAGGTCGACCGACGACTCCGTGGGCACGGTGTCGAGCACGAGGCGGTCGCGCTCGGACCGCAGCCGGCGCTCGTCCGCCTCGTCGGCCGGACGACGGTCCGCCACCGCCCCGATCAGCGACTCGGCCTCGGCGCGGTCGACGGGCAGACCCGTGGCCCCGAGCTCGACCGCGAGCAGGTCGGTGGCCGACTCGGCCCACACGCCGTGCAGCGCGCTGCCGGCGGCCGGCACCGCGTCGACCAGCTCGCGCTGGCGGGCAGCCACCTGCAGTGCGGTGGCCGCCCAGCGCGTCGCGGTGTCGGCCGAGGCGGCCCAGGCCCCGGCGGCCCAGTCCGGTCGCAGGTGGCCGTCCGGGCGCACCGGGTCGTCGGGTGCGCCGTCGTCGTCGGGGCCGTCGGTCGCGCCGAGCAGGTCGAGCTGGCCGGCGCGCGGCGCGGCCGCGGGATCGAGCCCGCGCACGTGGCACCAGACGTCCACCGGCTCGGCGCGGAACCCGCCGTGCAGCACCCGGTGCACCGCCGCGAGGTCCCAGCAGCGACCGAGCCGCAGCGACGGGTCGACGGCGAGCAGCGGCCCGAGCACCGAGGCGGCCGACCACCACGTCCACCGCGGTGCGTGCTCGGCGTCGAGGCCGGCGAGCAGCGCCGGCGCCCGCTCGAGGGGCACCAGGTGCGTCACGCCACCCGGGCGCACCAGCGCGAGCGCCCCGCCGCCCACGGCGAGCGCGACCTGCTCGCCCCGGGCCGGCCGGTCGTCCTGGTCCACCGGTGCCGCGCCGCGCGTCAGGCGAGCCAGCGCGACAGGCTGCCGATCGCCGCCGGGTAGGCGTCGAGGCGGTTGACCCGCTTGGCGAGGCCGTGGCCCTCGTCGTCGTAGACGCGCAGCTCGCACTCGAGCCCGTTCGCCCGCACCGCCGCGACGACCTGCTCGGCCTCCGACAGCGGGACGCGCGGGTCGTTCGCGCCGTGGATCACGAACAACGGCGCGCGGACGCGGTCGATGCGTGGCAGCGGCGAGGCGGCCTCGAGCAGCTCGCGGTCGGTGGCGAGGCTGCCGTACTCGCGCTCGCGGTAGACGCGGCGGTAGGCGGAGGTGTTCTCCAGGAAGGTCACCAGCGAGGAGATCCCGACGATGTCGACGCCGGCCGCCCACAGGTCGGGCTGGAAGGTCAGGCCCGCGAGCACCATGTAGCCGCCGTACGACCCGCCCCAGAGCGCGGCGCGGTCGGGGTCGTGGCCGAGCGAGGGCAGCCACGCGTGCACGGCCGCGAGGTCGGCGACCGAGTCGAGCCGCAGGGGGCCGTCGTCGAGGGAGTACCAGCGCCGGCCGAACCCCGTCGAGCCGCGCACGTTCGGCACCAGCACGGCGTGGCCGGCGGCCGAGATCGCCTGCACGACCGGGTTGAACGTGCGCACCGACTGCCCCTCGGGACCGCCGTGCACGAGCACGACGCACGAGCCGGTGGCGCCGGCGCCGGGCGGGTAGGAGAAGCAGGGGACGCGCTCGTCGTCGGGTGTCGGCACGCGGTGCGACGACGGCAGCGCCGCCGGGGCGGGCAGCGCCGCGGCGCTGTCGGTGCGCCGGTCGACCTCGCCGGTGGTGGCGTCGACGACGAGCACGTCGCCGGGCACGCCCGGCGCGCTCAGGCTCAGGACCACGCGCGCGGAGGCGTCGTCCCACACCGGGTCCGGGAGCATGTACGACACGACACCTGCGGCCGGGGTGCCCTCGCCGGGCAGCCGCACGGCCTGCGTGACGCGACCGGTCGCCGGGTCGTGGAAGGCCAGGCGCGACTCGCCGTCGACGAGGGTCTCGACGAGCAGCCGCGCGCCGTCGGGGGACAGCCAGCCGCGGACGTCCCACAGGTCGTGGGCCACCAGCGGCAGGAACCGTCCGCGCCCGAGGTCGTACCGCCCGAGCAGCAGCGTGTCGTGGTCGGCGTCGGTGCTCCACAGCACGGACGACGAGTCCGGCGTCCACGACAGGCCCTCGTGGCGCCCGGGCTCGTCGGGGTCGGTGAGCGGCAGCGGCTCCGCGTCGCCGTCGCGCACGTCGAGCAGCACCAGGTGCGCGCTCATCGCGGTCGTCGACGTCAGGGCGAGGACGAGGCGCGCGCCGTCAGGGGAGAGCGCACCCTCGGCGACCGAGCCACCGCGCGTCCAGACGGCGACGTCGTCGCCGGTGCCGAGGTGGCGCACGTGCACGTCGAAGTCGACCCGGTTGCGGCCGTTGTGCGCGTAGACGAGGTGGTCGCCGCGGACGTCGAGCACCCGGTGCAGGACGCCGGCGGCGCGCACCAGCGGCTCGAGGTCGTCGAGACCCGCGGGGCCCGCGCGGTCGGCGTCGAGCACCGACAGCTGCGCGTTCTCGTCGCCGCCCTCGTCGTGCACGACCAGGACCCGCCGCCCGGGCAGGTACCGGCCCGTCACCGCGCCGGGGAGGGCGGTCAGCGGGCGGACGTCGTCGCCGTCGAGCTCGACCAGCTGGAACGTGCCGGCGTCGTCGTGGACGGCCAGCACGCGGCCCTGCGCGTCGAGGTCGAGGGCGCGCCAGCTGCGGACCTCGAGCCAGGCCTCGGTGGTGGGGTCGCTCATGCGCCCACCCTGTCACCCGGCCGGCGACCGCCGTGCGGGCGTCCTGCCGACCCGGCATGATCGCCGGGACGAGCGGCGGCACCCCGAGCCGGCGCGGAGGAGGACGACCGTGAGCGACCCGGCAGCGCAGGGCAAGGACCTCGCGCCCGTGGAGGTCAAGACCGAGCAGGAGCAGTCCCGGCTCGAGCGGACGGCCACCACGATCGTGACCCGGCTCGTCGACGCGGGCATCGACGGCGTCGGCCCCCTCGACCCCGCGGCGGACGCCGCCGAGGCGGCGCGGGCCGCGGCCGGCTCGACCGAGGCCGCCATCGAGCGGCTCGTCGCCACGCACCTGAAGCTGGCGGCGGCCGGCGGGTTCGTCACCGGCCTCGGCGGGTTCGTGACGCTCCCGGTGGCGCTGCCCGCCAACGTGGTCGGCTTCTACGGCATCGCGACCCGGCTGGTCGCCGGCATCGCGCACCTGCGCGGCTACGACGTCACCCAGCCCGAGGTGCGCACGGCCGTGCTGCTGACGCTGGTCGGCGCCGACTCGCGCAGCATCCTGGCCAAGGGCGGCATCTCGCCGGTCGGCAGGATCTCCGACCTGGCGCTGCAGCGGCTGCCCGGTCCCGCGCTGATGGTGATCAACAAGGGCATCGGGTTCAACCTGCTGAGCCAGCTCGGCAAGAAGGGGCTGTCGCGGCTCGGTCGCGGCGTGCCGCTCGCCGGCGGCGTCATCGGCGGTGGCCTCGACTACTGGCTGCTGCGCAGGATCGCCCAGAACGCCCGAGACGAGTTCGTGCAGCGCTGAGCCGCAGGGCGGGAACCCCCGGGGCCGGTCGTTCGTCGAGTGGGGCGTGCGGCGCAGCGCCGCGCGTCCGACGGGCCCGCGCCCGGGGAGGTCCCGGGTCCCGGGGGTACCGTCGGAGCACGCGACCGCGTCCCCCAGGAGGGCACCGTGAAGAGGATCTCGGCCTTCGCCGCGCTCTGGCAGGCGATCCGCGGGCAGCGTCGCCCCGACGCGCCCCCGATCTCCGAGCAGCTGCTGGCCCTGCCGCGTCTGGTCACCGCCACCCTGCGCGGCCAGTACCCCGGCACGGACCGCTCCCGGCTGCTGCTGATGGGCCTGGCGCTGGCGTACGTGGTGAGCCCGGTCGACCTGATGCCCGAGGCGCTGCTGCTGCTCGTCGGCATGGGCGACGACGCCTTCGTCCTGAGCTGGCTCGCCGGCGCCGTGCTGGTCGAGACCGAGCGCTTCCTGGCCTGGGAGGGCGACCCGGTCGCCGCCTCCGGTCCCGAGGGGGTCGTGCCCGGTCAGGTGATCTGACCGGCTGCACCCTCGCGTCGTCCACAGGCCGCCCGATCGGCCGGTCGTCCACAGCGGCGTCCTGACGGCACCCGCGCGGTCGTCCCGCTGCGGCAGCGTCCGCGGCATGCCGACCCCGCCGCCGCCCGACCGCCCGTCCCTCACCGTCCGCGAGCCGCGCGACGTCGTCGCGCTGGTCCCGTACCAGCTCGGGTTCGTGCCCCACGACTCGCTGGCGCTGGTCGCGTTCAGCGGCCCGGCCGGCGAGCTCGGCCTGGTCCTGCGCGTCGACCTGGCCGACGTCGTCACGGGCGACCCGCGGCGCGCCGACGAGGTGGCCGCCTACCTCGAGACCGACGGCGCCGACCGCGCGGTGGCCGTGGTCTACCTCGACGACGCGCTCGCCGGCGTCCCCGGGTGGCTCGACGTGCTCGACGACGCGCTCGCGGCTCGCGGCGTCGACCTGGTCGACTGCTGGCAGGTCGACCGCACCCGGTTCCGCTCGCTGCTGTGCCGCGGACGCGGGTGCTGCCCGCCGGAGGGCTGGCCGCTCGCGGAGGCCGAGGCGTCGGTCGTCAGCGCGCACATGGTCGGCCTCGGCCGCAGCCCCGCGGCCAGCCGGGCCGAGCTGCTGCCGGACCTCACGCCCGCCCCCGAGGCCGCGCGGCGGCGGGTCGCCGGGCGGGTGCGCC
>NZ_BAAHAF010000146.1:0-6283 GCF_054777815.1 Angustibacter speluncae
GCCCGCGAGCAGGCCGGCACCCCCGGGCCGACGCCGACCCAGGCACCCCCGCCACCGCCGGTCCCCGGGCCCGGCCAGGGCCCGACGAGCGCCCCGCCGCCGGTGGTGCCGGTGCCCGACCCCACGACGACCACGCCTCCGCCGCCCCCGCCGCCGGTCGACCCGACCGTCCCCGACGTCGTCGGCCAGGACGTCGGCAGCGCGTGCGCCGCGATCACAGCGGCCGGCCTGACCTGCGCGCCCGTCGACCTCGGCGACCGCGAGCCCGGGCAGCCGGCGAACACCGTTGTCACCCAGGACCCGCCCGGGTCGACCCAGGTGCCGGCCGGCACGGGCGTCACCGTGCAGTACTTCGGCGGGTGCGAGGTCGTGAACGTGCCCGAGCTGCGGGGCGAGACCATCGACGGCGCCCGGGCGCGGGCCGCGGCCGGGGGGTTCACCCTTTCCGAGCGACTCGTCGGCTCACCGCAGCCGCCCGGCGTGGTCGTCGAGCAGGGGACGCCGGCCGGGCGGTACTGCTCCGGGGTCGCGGTCGACGTCGGGTACGACCCGGACGCCAAGCAGGAGTGGGTCGTCTTCGAGGGCAACAACGGGCAGCGCGTGCTGCGCACGCCGGACAACCCGCCGTCCGGAGCCCGCGGGATCGTCGGCCGGCTCGGGCTCGTCATGCCCACCACCGCCAAGGGCGGCATGGTCGCGATCACCAGCTGGGGCTGCACCTGCGGCGCGATCGGCGCCAACAACCGCATGTACGTCTCGAGCCACCCGGGCGACCTGCGCTACCCCGGTCCCGGGCCCACGCCGGACGCGTGGCAGCAGGACGGTGCCGGCCCCGTCTTCCACCTCCTCCAGGACCAGGCACCGGGCAGCGTGCCGATCTACCGGTTCGAGCGGCAGGCGAGCGGCGGCAAGGTCTTCGAGTACGGCATGGTCAGCCCCGGCGGCGGCTGGGAGGCCGTGCTGATGGGGTACGGCTTCTCCTGACCGCCGCCGCTGGGGACCCCTTCCGATGGTGGCGGAGGATCTCTCGCTCGTAGCGTTCTCCGTACGAGAGACGCTGTGCGAGAGGACGATCCACGATGCTGCCAGACGGAGCAGGCACCGGCCTGCCGGTGCACCCCGGCCCCCGCCCCGAGGGCGACCCCGGCGCGATCCGCGCCTACGCGGACGGCATGCGGTCCGTCGCCGACCTGCTGCTCACCCGCGGCGGGCTCGACGTCGACGGGCTCGACTCGGCGAAGGGCCGCGAGCTGGCCGCGCAGGCGCGCGCCGCCGCCGGCGCGTTGAGTGGGGCGCGCGGTGACCTGCGCTCGGCCGCAGCCGGTCTCGACACCGCCGCCACCGAGCTGGCGGAGGAGATCCGCGACTGGGAGCGCCGGGTCGACCACTACCGCGACGCGCTCGCGGCGCGGGCGGGGGGACGGCCGTGAGCGCGCCGCACGCGTCGATCTCGGTCGACCCGACGAGGCTGGAGGCCAGCGCCCGCTCGCTCGAGGCCGCGGCGCTCGACACCCGTCGCGCCCAGGCCCGGCTCGGCTCGCTCGGGCCCGTCCCCGCGGGCGTCGAGGGCGGTGCCCGTGCTGCGGCGAACGCCGCCGTGCAGCAGGCGATCTCGGTCGTCCCGCGGCAGGTCGCCACGGTCGACTCGCTCGCGCAGCAGCTGCGCTCGACCGGCAGCCGCGCCCGGCAGATCTTCGAGGCGAGCAAGCCGCTGCGGCAGGTCGCCGGCCTGCGGCTGTCCGTCCAGGACTGGGCAGACGACACGCTGAAGGAGAACGCGACCCGCGAGAAGGCGCTGCGGCGCGGGCGCGAGCTGGGCCTGCGCGGCCGGGCGCTCGAGGCGCACACGGCTCGCGCCGTCCGGCGCGAGCACGGGACGGACTCGATGACCCGGCGGGAGCGCCGGGTCTTCGACGCCGCACGCCGGCAGGGGCAACCGGCCCCGGGACTTCGCGGTCGCTACGACGACTACCGCACGCGGCGAGGCGATCTGGGCAAGGTCGACCGGCTCAAGGGAGCCGCCAAGGCGGCGGGTGGCGGCGACCCCGCCAAGCGCGGCGGCAAGCTCGGCGTCGCGACCACGGCCCTGTCGACGGCCACGACGCTCGCCGACGGCAACCTGAGCGGCGCCCAGAAGCGCCGCGCAATCGCGAACACCGTCATCACCAACGGGCTCACCAAGGGCCTGACCAAGGTGGTGCCCGGACCGGGCTGGCTCGTCGGCGGCGGGATCATGGCGATCGACGCCGCGACCGGGGGCGGGGCGACGAAGACGATCAGCAAGGGCGTCGACGTCGGCATCCGCGGCGTCGAGGCGGCCGGCAAGGGCGTCGTGTCGGTCGGCAAGGGCGCCGTCGGCCTGGTGAAGAAGATCCCGACGCCGTGGTGAGCGCCGACCTGCTGCCCGGCACCGACGTGCGAGTACGTGCCGTGGAACTCGCGGACGCGTCCGCGCACGACCCCGACGCCGCCACGACGGCAGAGGTGCTCGCCTGGGCGGTCGACCACGCGGGCCCCGCGCGCCTCGTCGACCACGAGGTCGACGTCGGCCACGCCCACGCGCTGCTGCACGTCGACGACGGGAACGAGGTCTGGCGGCTGCGGGTGGCCGCGGACGCGGGCCGGTGGGTGGTGGCGGGGGCGGGGTGCCCGGACGCCGCGTGGCCCGAGCAGGACCACCTCGTCGTCGACGCCCTGGGGCTGCCGGCGGGTCTCGCGCTCGGCGGCGAGCCGGCCGGTCCGGACGGGTTCGTGCTCGTCGACGCCCGCGCGCTCGACGGACTGGTCCGCGAGGGCGCTCCGGACGCGCTCCGCGGGCTGACCGGTGCCTGGGCCGCGCTGCTGTCGCGCTGCGCGGGCGCCGAGCTGTCCCGGCACGACGCCGGGGGCCTGGTCGCCGTCGACTGCGGACCGGCGGGCGCGCTGCTGCTGGGCCAGCCGGTCGACCTCGAGGGCGAGGGCCGGGCCCTCGTCCCGGTGCACGCGGCCACCCACGCGCAGGTGCTCGCCCTCCAGGTCGGCTGAGGGTTACGGTCCCGCCATGCGGCTCGTCCAGATCGCGCAGCACGCCGACGACCTCGACCGGGCGGCGGCCTGGTACACGGCGCTCCTCGGCACCGGCCCGACGGCGCGGTTCGACCCGCCGGGGCTGCTGTTCTTCGACCTCGACGGCACCCGCCTGCTGCTCGAGCACGGGGCGCCGACCGCCCTACACTACCTCGCCGTCGACGACCTGCCCGCGGTCGTCGAGCGCCTCCGGGAGGCGGGCACGACGGTCGAGTCCGAGCCGCACGTGATCTTCACCCACGACGACGACACCCTCGGCCCGGCCGGCGCCGCCGAGTGGCAGGCGTTCGTCCGCGACAGCGAGGGCAACCTCGTCGGCCTCGTCGAGCACCGCCGGTGAGCCCGCCGCTGCTGCCGGGCCTGGTGCAGCGGCTCGTGCTCGCGCTCGGCGCGGCACCCGCCTCGCGCGAGGTCGTCGACATGGTCGGCCTCGCCGACGAGCCGCACCGCGTGAGCCACGTCGACGACCTCGGCCGCACCCACCTGCGCGGCGCCGACCCCGGCCTGGTGCTCGTCGTCGACGGCGGCGTGGTGACCGAGGTGGTCGTGCGCACCCGCACGTACCCGCAGGCGGACGCCCTGGTCGTCGGGCTCGCCGGCGACGCGACCCGGGCCCAGGTGCGGGAGCGCTTCGGGCCGCCGCAGGCGTCCACCGACGAGGCCGACGCCTTCGGGCTCGACGGCTACGTCCAGCGCGCCTACTACGCCGACGACCGGCTCGTGGCGCTCGTGCTGGTGGTGCGCGGCTAGCCCTCGAGCCGGGGCGCGGGGCGCGACCTCACTCCGCCGCCTGCTCGCGCAGGTACCGGCCGAAGTGGGGGACGGTGAACGCGATCCGGCCGCGCTCGCCCGACCACACCAGGCCCTTCTTCAGCAGCGCGTCGCGCGCGGGCGACAGCGACTGCGGCTTGCGGCCGAGCGCCGAGGCCACCTCGGCCGTGGCCACCGCGCCGTCGCCGGAGGCGGCGCCGAGGTCGGCCATCGCCCGCATGTACTCGCGCTCGGCGGGCGTGGCCCGCTCGTAGCGCGACCCGAAGAAGCCGACGGCGAGCTCGGCCTGCGCGTCGGGCGCGGCGACCGCGACGTCGGCGGCGGTGATGGGCGAGCGCGGTGCGACGTCCCAGGCGACCTTGCCGTACGCCTGGACGAAGTACGGGTAGCCCTCGGTCGCCTCGTACAGGGCGGCGAGCGCGTCGTCGTCGAACGCCGCGTCCTCCTCCGACGCCGGGTGCACCAGGGCGCGGTCGGCGTCCTCACGGGTGAGCTTGTCGATGCGGACGTAGCGGAACAGCCGCTCGCTGTACGACTTCGACGCCGACAGCACCGCGGGCAGGTGCGGCAGGCCGGCGCCGACGACGATCAGCGGCAAGCCCTGCTGGCTGAGCTCGTGCACGGCGGCGCACAGGGCCGAGACGTCGTCGGGCACGAGGTCCTGCATCTCGTCGACGAACAGCGCGACCCCGTTGCCGGTGGACGCGGCCAGGCCGGCGACGTCGGAGAACAGCTCGACGAGGTCGATCTCGATGTCGCCGGAGTCGGCGCGCCCGACGGCCGCCGGCGCGTCGATGCCGGGATGCCACCGGTCGCGCAGGCGCGCCGTGCCCTTGCCCGGAGGCGGGTCGGACGCGCGCAGCGCGAACGCCTTCACCACGCCGAGCACCTCCTCGGCCTGGTCGCGGTCACGCACCGACAGCTCGCGCACCGCCTGGTGCACGGCGGCCGCGAGCGGTCGGCGCAGCGGGGCGTCGGGCCGCGCCTCGAGCTTGCCGGTGCCCCACCCGCGCCGGACGGCGGTGGAGCGCAGCGCGTTCAGCAGCACCGTCTTGCCCACCCCGCGCAGGCCGGTGAGCACGAGCGAGCGCTCGGGACGTCCGCGCGAGGCGCGCTCGAGGACGACCTCGAACGCGTCGAGCTCGGAGTCGCGGCCCGCCAGCTCGGGCGGGCGCTGGCCCGCGCCGGGGGCGTAGGGGTTGCGCACCGGGTCCACGATCGGACCGTATCGCGGTGTCTAGCGTGCGCCCGAGAGACGCGCGCTGAGCTGGGTGCGCGAGCGCACGCCCACCTTGCGGTAGACCCGGGTGAGCGTCGCCTCGACCGTCTTCACGCTGACGAACAGCGCGGCCGCGATCTCGCGGTTGCTCGACCCGCGGGCCACCAGGCCCGCGACCGTCGACTCGACCTCGGTGAGCCGCACGCCGGCGGGGGTGGACGGCGCCTCGGCGACCGGCGGCAGCAGCCGCAGCGGGCGCAGCACCGGTGTCGGCGCGGCGGGGACGAGGTCGGCCAGCACCGCCTCGGCCTGGCCGACCCACGGCGCGGCGCCGTGCGCGACGAACAGCTCGCGGGCCAGCCGGGCCATGGCCCGCGCCTCGGGCTGCGCGCCGGTGGCGGCGTGCGCGCGCGCCTGCACCAGCAGGCTGTGGCCCTGCTCGAGCGGGTGGCCGAGCTCGGCGAACCGCAGCGCGGAGCGCTCGGCGAGCGACAGGGCCCGGGCCGCGTCCTGCTGCGCGAGCCGCAGCAGCGCCTCGGCCCGGTCGAGCTGGGCGGTGACGCCGCGACCGCGGCGCAGGGTGCGGACGTCCTCGCGGTGGCGGGCGAGCGCGCGGGCCGCCTCGGGCAGCCGGCCGTCGACGACGAGCGCGTGCACGAGGTCGGCGCGCCAGCGCAGGTCGGACGGATCGCGCAGGCCGGCGTCGTCCTCGATGTCCTGCACCCGCAGCAGCGCCTCGACCGCCTCGGCGGCGCGTCCCTGCCGCAGCAGCGCGACGCCCAGGACGCTGAGGTGGCAGCGCAGGAAGTTGCGGTCGCCCTCCTCCTCGGAGGCGCGCGCGCCCTGGCGCGCGAACGCCTCGGCGCGCTCCAGGGTGCCGCCGGCCAGCTCGGCCACCGCGGACGAGTACCACCCCGGCCCCGGCGAGAGGCCGGCGTCGGCGGCGACGCGGACGGCGCGGGCGGCCTGCGCGACCGACTCGCGGCACCGTCCGGCCCGGGCGCAGGTCTGCGCCAGGAGTCCGACCATCGAGGCGAGCTCCTCCGGCGCGCCCCGCTCGGCGCGCACCAGCAGCTGCTGCAGGTCGTGCAGGGCGGTGTCGAGGTCGTCGGCCGCCACCGCGGCACGGGCCGCCTCGACCCGCGGCGCGAACTGGCCCCAGCCGGGGACGTCCGGCTCCGGCAGGGCGAGGCCGTCGGCCAGCCGGGCGGCGTGATCGGGGCGGCC
>NZ_BAAHAF010000147.1:0-2279 GCF_054777815.1 Angustibacter speluncae
CTGATGCGGGTCGGCGCGGGCAGCAGGTCGGTGGGCGTGCGCGCGGGGCGGCGCAGCACGTCGGCGACCCGCAGCCCGGCGGCCACGACGCCGCCGAGGACGGGCGGCGTCGCCGGGTCGAGCGGCACCAGGAACGCGACCGGGTGCACCAGGTGGGGCGCGATCGCGGTGAGCAGGGCGTGCCGCTCGCGCGCGGACTCCCACGCGACGCCCACCTGCCCGTGCGCCAGGTACCGCACGCCCCCGTGCACGAGCTTGGACGACCAGCGGCTGGTGCCGTTCGCGAGGTCGTCGCGCTCGACGAGCAGCGTGCGCAGGCCGCGCGACGCGGCGTCGAGGGCGGTGCCGGCACCGGTGACGCCCCCGCCGACGACCACGACGTCGTACCGCGTGGAGGCCAGCCCGGCGAGCACCCGCTCGCGGTGGGAGGCGTCGAGGTAGCCGCCCGTGGGGCCGGGCAGCACGGCGGGGCTCATCCCCCGGCCACGCGGGGTGCGAGGTAGGCGTCGACCAGGTGGGCGACCTCGCCCTCGAGGTCGACCAGACCGGCTGTGCCGTCGAGGATCTCGGCCGAGATGACGAGGTCCTGGGTCGCGTGCAGCAGCACGTGCGCCGCGGTGCGCGGGTCCAGGTCGCGCACGGAGCCGTCGGCGAGCCCCTCCTCGAGCGCGGCCTGGGTCCACGCCAGCACCGCGGTCTGCACGCGCCCGTAGCGGTCGACGAGGTACGGCAGCAGCAGCTCGGGGTCGTGCCGCCGCAGGGCCTGCACGAGCGGTGCGTGGCTCGCGCGGGAGACGGCCTGGGTGACACCCGCGACCAGCCGCTCGCGCGCGGAGCCGGCGGTCGAGGTCTCGAGCAGGCCGGCCACCAGACCCTGCAGCTCGTGCGACAGCGCGTCCAGGACGAGCTGGCGCACGCCGCCGCCGCGGCGGTACAGCGTCATCCGCGACACCCCCGCCCGGGTCGCGATCGAGGTGGCCGTCGCCCGGCGGACGCCGTAGGCGAGGACCTCCTCGCGGACGGCCTCCATGAGGCGCTCCTCGGTGCCGTCCACGCCGCCTCCGGTCGTCCGCACGGGTTGTTCCACTGTTACACAAACTGCTTCACTGTAACGCATGACGTCCTCCCGCACCACGGCCCAGACCGACGCCCTCGCCCGTCCGGTGCGCCGCTCGGTGTGGTGGGGCTGGGGCGATCCCGCCCTGGCCCGGCCGCTGGCCGCCCGCACCTGGCGCCGGCTCGCCGCCGAGCTCGGCGTCGACCCCGACGCCGTCCCGCGCGAACCGGTCGACGTGCGGCAGGTGCGGGTGCCGCGCCCGCGGCTCGACCCCGTCGTCCTCGCGGCCCTGGCCGACGTCGTCGGCGCCGACCACGTGAGCGACCACCACCTCGACCGGGTCGAGCACGCAGCGGGCCGCAGCTACCCGGACCTGCGCCGGCTGCGGGACGGCGACGGCCACGGCGCGCCGGACGCGGTGCTGCTCCCCGGGTCGGCCGACGAGGTCGCCGCGGTGCTGCGGCTGTGTGCCGAGCACGACGTCGCCGTCGTCCCCTACGGCGGCGGCACGAGCGTCGTCGGGGGCGTCACGGCGCGCCGGGACGGCGAGCACCGGCCCGTCCTGACGCTCGACCTGCGCCGGCTCCACCGGGTGCTCGAGGTCGACGAGGTGTCGCTGACGGCGACGGTGCAGGCGGGGGTGCGCGGGCCGCAGGTCGAGGCGGCGCTGCACCGCCACGGGCTGACCCTCGGGCACTACCCGCAGAGCCACCAGCAGGCGACGGTCGGCGGGTACGTGGCGACCCGGTCGGCCGGCCAGGCCTCGACCGGGTACGGCCGCATCGACGACAAGGTGCTCGCCGTCCGCGTCGAGACTCCCTCGGGCACGCTGCGTCTCGGTGGGCCGGCTCCCGCGTCGGCCGCCGGCCCGCGCCTGCTCGACGTCGTCGTGGGCAGCGAGGGCACCCTCGGGGTGATCACCGAGGCGACCCTGGCCGTCCACCGGCTGCCGGCCGCGCGGGTGCACGCGGCCGTGGCGTTCGCGTCGTGGGAGGACGGCGTCGCCGCGCTCCGCGCGCTCGCGCAGGACCACGGCTCCGGCGGCCTGCCGGAGGTGTGCCGGCTCTCGGACGGGGAGGAGACGCGGGTCGGCCTGGTGCTGGCCGGGACGAGCGGCGAGCGGCTGTCCCGCTGGCTCGCCGCGCGCGGCGCCCCGCGGCCGTGCCTGGCCGTCCTCGTCTGGGAGGGCTCGTCCGCCCGCGCGCTGCGGCGGCGGCGGCGC
>NZ_BAAHAF010000148.1:0-35849 GCF_054777815.1 Angustibacter speluncae
AACCGCGAGATCGGCGCGCTGCCGCCGGCGGCGCGGGCCGAGGCCGGTGCCCGCGTCGGCGCCGCCCGCCGCCAGGTCAAGGACGCTCTCGCCGCGCGCACGCAGGTGCTGCAGGCCGAGCGCGACGCGCGGGTCCTGGTCGAGGAGGCCGTCGACGTCACCCTCCCGGTCGACCGGCACCCGCTCGGCACCCGGCACCCGCTGACCGCGCTGATGGAGCGCATCGGCGACGTGTTCGTCGGCATGGGGTGGGAGGTCGCCGACGGCCCCGAGGTCGAGGCCGAGTGGTTCAACTTCGACGCGCTGAACTTCGGGCCCGACCACCCGGCCCGGCAGATGCAGGACACCTTCTTCGTCGACCCGCCCGGGTCGGGCCTGGTGCTGCGCACGCACACCTCGCCGGTGCAGGCCCGGTCGCTGCTCGAGCGCGACCTGCCCGTCTACGTCGTCGTGCCCGGCAAGACCTTTCGCACCGACGAGCTCGACGCCACCCACACGCCGGTGTTCCACCAGGTCGAGGGGCTCGCCGTCGACAAGGGCCTGACGATGGCGAACCTCAAGGGGACGCTCGACCACTTCGCGTCGGCGGTGATCGGCGAGGGCGTCACCACCCGGCTCCGCCCGTCGTTCTTCCCGTTCACCGAGCCGAGCGCCGAGATGGACCTGCGCTGCTTCGTCTGCGACGGCGCCGACCCGGTGTGCCGCACCTGCGGCGGCACCGGCTGGATCGAGTGGGGTGGCTGCGGCATGGTCAACCCGAACGTGCTGCGCGCGTGCGGGGTCGACCCCGAGGTGTACTCCGGCTTCGCGTTCGGCATGGGGGTCGAGCGCACGCTGATGTTCCGCAACGGCGTCGCCGACATGCGCGACATGGTCGAGGGCGACGTCCGCTTCAACGCCCAGTTCGGGGCCCAGTACGGGATGGAGGGCTGATGCGCGTCCCGCTGACGTGGCTCGCCGAGACGGTCGACACCGCCGGCGCCACGCCCGAGGAGGTCGCGGCGGCGCTCGTGCGCGTCGGTCTCGAGGAGGAGGCCACCCACGGCGGCGACGTGAGCGGCCCGGTCGTCGTCGGCCGGGTGCTCACCGTCGCGAAGGAGCCGCAGAAGAACGGCAAGACGATCAGCTGGTGCACGGTCGACGTCGGCCCGGACCACGCCGCCGCCGACGGCGGTCCGCGCGGGATCGTCTGCGGCGCGCACAACTTCGGCGAGGGCGACCTCGTCGTGGTGTCGCTGCCGGGGGCGGTGCTGGCCGGCGGGTTCGCGATCGCGTCGCGGAAGACCTACGGGCACGTGTCCGACGGGATGATCTGCTCCGCGGCCGAGCTCGGGCTGGGCGACGACCACGGCGGCATCGTGGTCCTCACCGAGACCGGCCTCGACCTCGACGGCGTGCAGCCCGGCGACGACGCGATCGCGCTGCTCGGGCTCGACGCCGCGACCGTCGAGGTGAACGTGACGCCCGACCGCGGCTACTGCTTCAGCGTCCGCGGCGTCGCGCGCGAGTACGGGCACTCGGTCGCGCGCGACGCGACCTTCCGCGACCCCGCCGACGTCGAGGTGCCGGCGCCGACCGCCGACGCCCACCCCGTGTCGGTGCGCGACGACGCCCCCGTCGACGGCCGCACCGGGTGCGCGCGCTTCGTCGGACGGGTCGTGCGCGGCATCGACCCGGCCGCCCCGTCGGCGTTCTGGCTGCAGCGCCGCCTGCAGCAGGCGGGCATGCGGCCGATCTCGCTCGCCGTCGACGTCACCAACTACGTGATGCTCTGGGTCGGCCAGCCGCTGCACGCCTACGACCTCGGCACGCTCGACCCCGCGGGCATCGTGGTCCGCCGCGCCCGCGCGGGCGAGAGGCTCACCACGCTCGACGGCGTCGTGCGCGAGCTCGACCCGCAGGACCTGCTCATCACCGACGGTCCCGACGGCGGGCGGATCATCGGCCTGGCCGGTGTCATGGGCGGTGCCGAGACCGAGGTCGGCCCCGGCACCACCGACGTCCTGGTCGAGGCCGCGTGGTTCGACCCGGTCTCGATCGCCCGCACGGCGCGGCGGCACCGGCTGCCCAGCGAGGCCAGCAAGCGCTTCGAGCGCGGCGTCGACCCGCGCCTGCAGGCCGCGGCGGCCGAGCTCGCCGTCCGGCTGCTCGTCGAGCACGGCGGCGGCACGCCGGGTCCGGTCGGCGACCTCGACGACGTGCCCGCCCCCGGGGCGGTGCGGCTGCCGTCCGACCTGCCCGCGCGGCTCGTCGGCGTCCCGTACGCGCCGGCCACCGTCGTGGCCCGGCTCCGCGAGATCGGTTGCCAGGTCGACGACTCCTCCGACGTGCTCGACGTGCTCCCGCCGTCGTGGCGGCCCGACCTCGCGGTCGCGGCCGACCTGGTCGAGGAGGTCGCCCGGCTCGAGGGCTACGACGCCATCCCGTCGGTGCTGCCGGTCGCACCGGCCGGGCGCGGCCTCACCCGGGCGCAGCGCGCCCGGCGCGCCGCCGGCCGCACCCTCGCCGAGACCGGCTGGGACGAGGTGCTCACCTACCCGTTCGTCGCGGCGTCGGTGCACGACGACCTCGGCCTCGACGCCGACGACCCACGCCGCACCCTGGTGCGGCTCGCCAACCCGCTCTCGGACGAGCAGCCGTTCCTGCGCAGCAACCTGCTGTCGACGCTGCTGACCGCGTTGCGCCGCAACGTCTCCCGCGGCGCCGCGGATGTGCGACTGTTCGAGATCGGCATGGTGACGCGTCCGGAGCGTCCCGTCCGGGAGGGCGACGCCCCGGTGCACCCGGTCGGCGTGCGCCCCTCCGACGACGAGCTGGCGCAGCTGCGTGCGGCCGTCCCGCCCCAGCCGGTGCGCGTCGCCGGCGTCGCGGCGGGGCACGCCGACCCCGCGGGCTGGTGGGGCCCCGGTCGGCCGGTCGACCACGGCGACGCGATCGCCGCCGCGCGCGGGGTGGCCCGGGCCCTCGGCGTCGAGGTGGTCGTCTCCGCCGACGTGCACGCCCCCTGGCACCCCGGTCGCTGCGCCCGGCTCGCGCTGGTCGACGGCACGCTGGTGGGCCACGCGGGGGAGCTGCACCCGCAGGTCTGCGAGCGGCTCGGGCTGCCCGCCCGCAGCGTCGCGTTCGAGATCGACCTCGACGTGCTCACCGCCGCCGCCGGCGCGCCGGTGACGGCCCAGCCGGTCAGCGCGTTCCCGGTCGTGAAGGAGGACGTCGCGCTGGTCGTCGCCGACGACGTCCCGGCGGCCGACGTCGAGCGCGCCCTGCGTGAGGGCGGCGGCGACCTGCTCGAGGACGTCCGGCTGTTCGACGTCTACACCGGCGAGCAGGTCGGCGAGGGACGGCGCAGCCTGGCGTTCGCGCTGCGGATGCGGGCGCCCGACCGCACCCTGACCGCCGACGAGTTGGCCGCCGTGCGCGGGGCGGCGGTCGCGCCCGCCGGCGAGCGCCACGGCGCGGTGCTGAGGGGCGCGTGAGCGTCCCGGCCAGCCGCACGGCCCTGGTCACCGGGGCCTCGCGCGGGCTCGGTCGCCACCTCGCGACCGGGTTGGTCGACGCCGGGCTGTCGCTGGCCCTGCTGGTGCGCGACCGCGCCGCGGGGGAGCGGGTCGCGGCCGACCTGCGGCCGCGGCTGGCCGACGGTGCCAGGTGCGACGTGGTCGTCGCCGACGTCACCGACCACGCGCAGGTCGAGGCGGCTGCGCGCGAGGCGGTCGAGGCGCTCGGTCCGGTCGACCTGCTGGTGAACAACGCCGGTGTGATCGAGCCGACCGAGGTGCCCGCCTGGGAGGAGGACCCGGCCACCTGGCGCACGGTGGTCGAGGCCGACCTGCTGGGGCCGTTCCACTGCGTGCGGGCGCTCGTGCCGGCCATGGTCGCCCAGGGCGCCGGGCGCGTCGTGACGGTCTCGTCCGGCGCCGGCGCCACCGACCGCGACGTCTACTCGGCCTACTGCGCGGCCAAGGCCGGTGCGTTCCGGCTCACCGGCAACCTGCACCTGGCGGGGTACGACCGCGGCCTGCGGGCCTTCGACGTCTCGCCCGGCGTCGTGCGCACCGACATGACCGGCGCGATGGCGATGCACGACGGCCGCACGGAGTGGACCGATCCCCAGGACCTCGTCGACCTCGTCGTCGCGGTCGCGGCGGGCGGGCTCGACGCGTGGTCCGGCCGCTACCTGCGCGCGGGCGTCGACACCGTCGCGTCGCTGCAGGCTGCCGAGCCCGGCCTGGACGAGCGCGCCCGCCGGCTCCGGGTGCAGGCGCTCGGGCCGGACGACGTCGCGGTCTGAGGCGCCGTCCCACCACCGTTGCCGCGCCCGCCCTGCGGGCGCACACTGGGGGCACCGGGGCCGAGGGAGGCCGGGATGCTCGTCCTGCTGTACGTCGTGGTGGCGGTCGCGCTCATGGTCGTGCTCGACCTGGTGTACGCCGCCGCCCGCTGGGCGCTGTCGGGCCGCGCGCCGTTCCCGTTCCGCACCCTCGCCGCCCGCCTCGACGACTGGCGCGACGCCCGGCGTCCTCGCCCCGAGCCCATCCCGCCGGTGCTGCTGGGGCTCGAGCTGCGCCGCCTGGGCGAGGAGGTGCGCCGCATCGCCGACAGCGACCTGCCGGCCAAGAGCGTGCGCATCGCCGCGTGCACGGCCGCCTACGACGACGTCCTGATCCGCACCTGCCGCGGCGTCGGCGTGCAGGAGCCGCAGGGGCCGGTGCCGCTGCGCCCCAGCCAGCGGTTCGAGGCGGAGTCGGCGCTCGTCGCTGCCGGCTTCGACTGGTAGCCGCCCACCGGGCCGTCCTGCATGATCATGCTCGCGTGTGTATGATCATGCGCATGGTCACCGTGGCGGTCGCAGGAGCGAGCGGCTACGCGGGCGGCGAGGTGCTCCGGCTGCTCCTCGGTCACCCCGAGGTCGAGATCGGCGCCGTCACCGCCCACGGCTCGGCCGGTACCCGGCTGGGGGAGCACCAGCCGCACCTGCTCCCGCTCGCCGACCGGGTCCTGGCCCCCACCACCGCCGAGACGCTCGCCGGCCACGACGTCGTCGTCCTGGGCCTGCCGCACGGCGCGAGCGGCGCGCTCGCCCGCGAGCTCGACCCCGCGACGGTCGTCGTCGACGTCTCGGCCGACCACCGGCTCGTCGACCCCGCCGCCTGGGACGCCTTCTACGGCGGCGAGCACCCCGGCACCTGGCCGTACGGCCTGCCCGAGCTCCAGCTCCCGGACGGCGGGCGCCAGCGCGACCTGCTCCGCGGCACCCGCCGCGTCGCCGTCCCCGGCTGCTACCCGACCGCCGTCTCGCTCGCCCTGGCGCCGGGCCTGGTCGCCGGTGTCGTCGAGCCGGCCGACCTGGTGGTCGTGGCGGCCTCGGGCACCTCCGGTGCGGGCAAGGCGGTGAAGCCCCACCTGCTGGGGTCGGAGGTGATGGGGTCGATGTCGCCCTACGGCGTCGGCGGCGGCCACCGGCACGTCCCCGAGATCCGTCAGAACCTC
The DNA here is from genome assembly GCF_054777815.1 of Angustibacter speluncae. NCBI lineage: Bacteria > Bacillati > Actinomycetota > Actinomycetes > Kineosporiales > Kineosporiaceae > Angustibacter > Angustibacter speluncae. The sequence goes on from NZ_BAAHAF010000148.1 coordinate 5,491, forward strand.
GCTGCGGCAGCGGGTCTGACGACCGGCGACGTCACCGTCTCGTTCACGCCCACCCTGGCGCCGATGCCGCGCGGCATCCTCGCCACCTGCACGGCGCGGCTCGCCCCCGGTGCCGACCCCGCGGCCGTGCGGTCGGCGTGGGTCGACGCCTACGCCGAAGAGCCGTTCGTCCACGTGCTCCCCGAGGGCCGGTGGCCGCGCACGGCCGACACCCTGGGGGCGAACGCCGTGCAGCTGCAGGTGGCGGTCGACGAGGCCGCGGGTCGCGTCGTGGTGGTCGCGGCGGTCGACAACCTCACCAAGGGGACGGCGGGTGCCGCGGTGCAGTGCCTCAACCTCGCGCTCGGCCTGCCCGAGACGACCGGCCTGACCAGCGCGGGGGTGTCGCCGTGACGACGCCACCGACCGTGGGTCCCCGCACCTGGACGATCGCCGAGCACACCGAGCCGGTGTGCGTCGTGCGGCTGCCGGCCGGCTCGGTGCTGCCCGCGTGGGCCGACGGCGCGCCGCTCATCAGCGTCACGTGGACCCGCGACGAGACCAGCGTGGTCTGCCCGGCGCGCAGCGTCCCCGACACGCTGCCCGGCGCGGTGATGGGCCCCTACGCCGCCTTCCAGGTGGTCGGTCCGATGGACCACGGGCTCACCGGCGTGCTCGCCGCCCTGCTCGCACCCCTCGCGGAGGCCGAGATCCCCATCCTCATCGTGGCGACCTACGACACCGACTGGATCCTCACGCCTGCCCAGCACTCGGCGGCCGCTGCCGCCTGCTGGACCGGCGCCGGCCACGAGGTGGTGCCGGCATGAGCGTCACCGCGGCCCAGGGCTTCTCGGCGTCCGGGGTGACGGCCGGGCTCAAGGCGAGCGGCCGGTCCGACGTCGCGCTCGTGGTGAACACCGGCCCGCGCGACGCGGTCGCCGCGGTGTACACGACCAACCGGTGCAAGGCGAACCCCGTGCTGTGGAGCGAGCAGGTCACCGCCGACGGGTCGGCCCGCGCCGTCGTGCTCAACTCCGGCGGCGCCAACTGCTACACCGGGCCCGAGGGGTTCGCGACGACGCACGCCACCGCCGAGCTGGTCGCCGACCTCACCGGCACCGGCGCGTCCGACGTGGTCGTCTGCTCCACCGGCCTGATCGGCGTCCTCTTCTCGCGCGAGCGCCTGCTCGCCGGCGTCCGCGAGGCGCACGCCGCGCTCGCCCCCGACGCCGGAACCGCTGCGGCGGAGGCGATCATGACCACCGACACGGTGCCGAAGCAGGCCGTGGTCGAGACCGGCGGGTTCACGGTGGGCGGCATGGCGAAGGGCGCCGGCATGCTGGCGCCGTCGCTCGCGACGATGCTCGTCGTGCTCACCACCGACGCCGACGTCGACGCCGCCACCTGCGACGCCGCGCTGCGGGCGGCGACCCGGGTGACGTTCGACCGGCTCGACTCCGACGGCTGCCGGTCCACGAACGACACGGTCGTGCTGATGGCGAGCGGCTCCTCCGGCACGACGTCCTCGCTCGACGACCTCACCGCCGCCGTCACCGCGGTCTGCCACGACCTGGCGCAGCAGCTCATGCGCGACGCCGAGGGCTCCGAGCACGACATCGCCGTCGAGGTCGTGGGCGCCGCCAGCGAGGACGACGCCGTCGAGGTCGGTCGCTCGATCGCGCGCAACAACCTGTTCAAGTGCGCGGTGTTCGGCCGCGACCCGAACTGGGGGCGCGTGCTCGCCGCGATCGGCACCACCGACGCCGCGTTCGACCCGCTCGACCTCGACGTCACGCTCAACGGCGTCGCCGTCTGCCGCGGGTCGGTGCCCGCCGACGACCCCGCCGGCGTCGACCTCACCGGCCGCGACGTGCACGTGCTGGTCGACCTCAAGGCCGGTGACGCCAGCGCGACGGTGTGGACGAACGACCTCACCCACGCGTACGTCCACGAGAACAGCGCCTACTCGACGTGAGCGGAGCCATGACCGACGACGCAGCCGCAGGGGTGGCCCGCTGGGGCACCACCCGTCCCATGCGCACGACCGACCCCGCGCACGTGGCGCGCACGACCGCCACGCTCACCGACGCGCTGCCGTGGCTGAAGGAGTTCCACGGGCAGGTCGTCGTGATCAAGTACGGCGGCAACGCGATGGTCGACGAGACCCTGAAGCAGGCGTTCGCCGACGACATGGTGTTCCTGCGGCACTGCGGGATCCGCCCGGTCGTCGTGCACGGCGGCGGGCCGCAGGTGTCGTCGATGCTCGGCCGGCTGGGCATCGAGTCCGAGTTCCGCGGCGGCCTGCGGGTCACCACGGCCGAGTCGGTCGACGTCGTGCGGATGGTGCTGGTCGGGCAGGTGGGCCGCGAGCTCGTCGGGCTCATCAACGGGCACGGCCCGTACGCCGTCGGCCTGTCCGGCGAGGACGCCGGGCTGTTCCGCGCCGAGCGCACGCAGCCCGTCGTCGACGGCGAGCCGGTCGACGTCGGCCTGGTGGGCGACGTCGTCGAGGTCGACCCCGCCGCGATCCTCGACCTGGTGGCGGCCGGACGCATCCCCGTGGTCTCCACGGTCGCGCCGGACGGCACGGGCCAGGTGCTCAACGTCAACGCCGACACCGCAGCGGCCGCGCTCGCCGTCGCGCTGGGGGCGATCAAGCTGGTGGTGCTCACCGACGTCGAGGGCCTGTACTCCGACTGGCCCGACCGCTCCACGCTGGTTCAGCAGATCGGGGCCGCCGAGCTCGAGCGGGTGCTGCCCGAGATCGACTCCGGCATGGCGCCGAAGATGCAGGCGTGCCTGCGCGCCGTGCAGGGCGGCGTGCGCCGCGCCACGGTCGTCGACGGCCGGCTGCCGCACGCCCTGCTGCTGGAGATGCTCACCAGCGACGGCACCGGGACGATGGTGGTCCCGTGAGCGACGTCAGCACCACCGCAGCCAGCTCCGCCGACCTCACCGCGCGGTACGCGGGTGCGATCATGAACACCTTCGGCCCGCCGCAGCGCGTCCTCGTGCGCGGCGACGGCTGCGAGGTCTGGGACGCCGACGGCAACCGCTACCTCGACCTGCTCGCCGGCATCGCCGTCAACGCCCTCGGCCACGCGCACCCGACGCTGGTCGGCGCCGTCACCGCCCAGCTGTCGACCCTCGGCCACGTGTCGAACTTCTTCGCCACCGGTCCGCAGGTGGCCCTGGCCGAGCGGCTCCTGGCGCTGCTCGACGCGCCGTCCGGGTCGCGGGTCTTCCTGTGCAACAGCGGCACCGAGGCGCTCGAGGCCGCGTTCAAGATGACGCGGCGCACCGGGCGCACCCGGGTGGTGGCGGCCGAGGGCGCGTTCCACGGCCGCAGCATGGGCGCGCTCGCCCTGACCCACAAGACCGCCTACCGCGAGCCGTTCGAGCCGCTGCCCGGCGGCGTCGAGCACGTCCCGTTCGGCGACGCCGAGGCCCTGCGCCGGGTGGTCGACGACACCGTCGCCGCCGTGGTCCTCGAACCCGTGCAGGGCGAGGGCGGCGTCGTGACGCCGCCGCCGGGCTACCTGGCGCAGGCACGCGAGATCTGTTCGGCCGCAGGGGCGCTCCTCGTCCTCGACGAGGTGCAGACCGGAGTCGGGCGCACCGGCGCGTGGTTCGCCCACCAGCACGTCCACGTCGGCGGCCTCCCGGACGGCACGACCGTCGTGCCGGACGTCGTGACCCTCGCCAAGGGGCTGGGCGGCGGCTTCCCCGTCGGCGCGGTCGTCGGCCTGGGGGAGCGGGCGGGCACGCTGCTCGGCCCCGGCAACCACGGCAGCACCTTCGGCGGCAACCCGGTGGCGTGCGCGGCCGCGCTGGCGACCCTGCACGTCATCGAGCGCGACGGCCTGGTCGAGCACGCCCGCTCGCTCGGCGAGGCCTGGCGCGCCGACCTCGCCGGCGCCCACGAGCTGGTGTCGCACGTGCGCGGCGAGGGCCTGCTGCTCGGGGTGGTGCTGCGGCGGCCCGTGGCGGTGGCACTCGTCGCGGCCGCCCTCGACGCCGGCTTCGTCGTGAACGCGGTCGCGCCCGACACCGTCCGCCTCGCCCCGCCGCTCGTGCTCACCCGCGAGCAGGCCGACTCGTTCACCACTGCCCTGCCCGACCTGTGCGAGCGCGCGCTCGCCGCCGACGAGGGGAGCACCCCGTGACCGTGCGCCACTTCCTGCGCGACGACGACCTCTCGCCCGACGAGCAGGCCGAGGTGCTCGCCCTGGCGGCGCGGCTCAAGGCCGACCGGTCCGCCGAGCGCCCGCTCGACGGGCCGCGCGCCGTCGCGGTGCTGTTCGACAAGCCGTCGACGCGCACCCGGGTCTCGTTCAGCGTGGGCGTCGCCGAGCTCGGCGGGTACCCGCTCGTGATCGACGCCCAGGCCAGCCAGATGGGACGCGGCGAGCCGGTCGCCGACACCACCCGGGTGCTCGACCGCCAGGTGGCCGCGATCGTGTGGCGCACCTTCGCGCAGCAGCGGCTCGAGGAGATGGCCGCGGTCAGCCGGGTGCCGGTGGTGAACGCCCTCACCGACCTGTTCCACCCGTGCCAGGTCCTCGCCGACCTGCAGACCGTGGTCGAGCACAAGGGGTCGGCCGCCGGGCTGACGCTGGCCTACCTCGGCGACGGCGCCAACAACATGGCGCACTCGTACCTGCTCGGCGGCGCGACCGCCGGCATGCACGTCCGCGTCGTCACGCCGGCCACGCACCTGCCCGACCCGGCGGTGGTCGCCGACGCCGAGGCCGTGGCGGCCCGCACCGGGGGCTCCGTGCTCGTCACCAGCGACCCCGCCGAGGGAGGGGCCGGCGCCGACGTGCTCGCGACCGACACCTGGGTGTCGATGGGGCAGGAGTCCGAGAAGGACTCGCGCGCAGGCGGTTCGAGCCCGTTCGCCCCCTACGCGGTCGACGCCGCCTGCCTCGCCCGTGCCGCCGCCGACGCGATCGTGCTGCACTGCCTGCCCGCGTACCGCGGCCTCGAGATCGCCGCCGACGTCATCGACGGCCCGCAGTCGGTGGTCTGGGACGAGGCCGAGAACCGGCTGCACGCCCAGAAGGCCCTGCTCGTCTGGCTGCTCGAGCGGTCCCGGGACGGCTCGTGACCGTCCCCGCCACCAAGACCGCGCGCCACGCCCGCATCGTCGAGCTGCTCGGCCACCACGCCGTGCGGTCCCAGCCCGAGCTGGCGACGCTGCTGGCTGCCGAGGGCGTCGCCGTCACGCAGGCGACGCTGTCGCGCGACCTGGTCGAGCTCGGCGCCAGCAAGGTCCGCTCGGCCGAGCACGGCCTGGTGTACGCCGTCCCGTCGTTCGGCGGCGACCGCACGCCGCACCCGGCGGTCGCCCCCGAGCAGCTCGACGCCCGGCTCGCGCGGCTGTGCGAGGAGCTGCTCGTCAGCGCCGAGCACAGCGCCAACCTCGTCGTCCTGCGCACGCCGCCCGGCGCCGCGCAGTTCCTCGCGTCCGCGGTCGACCAGTCCGTCCTGCCGTCGGTGCTCGGCACGATCGCCGGCGACGACACGCTGCTCGTCATCGGCCGCGACCCCACCGGCGGCGACGCCCTCGCCGCCCGCTTCCTCGCCCTGGCCTCCGGCCGGGACGACGACCGCACCACCCCGGAGGAGAAACCGTGAGCAAGGTCCTGACGTCGCTGCCCGTCGGCGAGAAGGTCGGCATCGCCTTCTCCGGCGGGCTCGACACGTCCGTCGCCGTGGCGTGGATGCGCGAGAAGGGCGCCGTGCCCTGCACGTACACGGCCGACATCGGGCAGTACGACGAGCCCGACATCGACGCCATCCCCGGCCGCGCGCGCCAGTACGGCGCCGAGCTCGCCCGCGCCGTCGACTGCCGCCTGGCCCTGGTCGAGGCCGGGCTGGCGGCGATGGCCTGCGGCGCCTTCCACATCCGCTCCGGCGGCAAGGTCTACTTCAACACCACGCCGCTCGGCCGCGCGGTCACCGGCACCCTGCTCGTGCGCGCCATGCACGAGGACGGCGTCGACATCTGGGGCGACGGCTCCACGTTCAAGGGCAACGACATCGAGCGGTTCTACCGCTACGGGCTGCTGGCGAACCCCGACCTGCGCATCTACAAGCCGTGGCTCGACCGCGACTTCGTCTCCGAGCTCGGCGGTCGCGCCGAGATGAGCCAGTGGCTCACCGAGCGCGACCTGCCGTACCGCGACAGCGCCGAGAAGGCGTACTCCACCGACGCCAACATCTGGGGAGCCACCCACGAGGCCAAGACCCTCGAGCACCTCGACGTCTCGCTCGAGACGGTCGAGCCGATCATGGGCGTCCGGTTCTGGGACCCCGCGGTCGAGATCCCCACCGAGGACGTCACGATCGCGTTCGAGCGCGGCCGTCCCGTCGCGATCGACGGTGTGCGGTACGACGACCCCGTGGCCCTCGTGCTGGCGGCGAACGCGGTCGGTGGCCGGCACGGCCTCGGCATGTCCGACCAGATCGAGAACCGCATCATCGAGGCCAAGTCGCGCGGCATCTACGAGGCCCCGGGCATGGCGCTGCTCTGGACGGCGTACGAGCGGCTGCTCAACGCCGTGCACAACGAGGACACGATCGCCAGCTACCACCAGCAGGGACGCCGGCTCGGCCGCCTGCTGTACGAGGGCCGCTGGCTCGACCCGCAGTCGCTCATGCTGCAGGAGTCGATCCAGCGCTGGATCGCCTCCGTCGTCACCGGCGAGGTGACGCTGCGGCTGCGACGCGGCGACGACTACACCGTCCTGCGCACCGACGGCCCGGCGTTCTCGTACCACCCCGAGAAGCTGTCGATGGAGCGCACCGAGAACGCGGCGTTCGGCCCCACCGACCGGATCGGGCAGCTGACGATGCGCAACCTCGACATCGCCGACTCGCGCGCGCTGCTCGAGCTCTACGCCGACCAGCCGCTCGACCAGGGGCAGGTGCTGGTCGAGAACGGCACGCTGTTCGGCGCGCTGCCCGCGGGTGGCGCCGACCGCATCACCCGCAACCCGACGGTCGACGGCGACGAGGAGGCCGCGCTCGACAACGCGGCGATGGAGGTCGGGACCGACTGATGGGCGAGACCACCCACGGCGGTGCGCTGTGGGGCGGCCGGTTCACCGGCGGCCCCGCCGAGGCCCTCGCCGAGCTGTCGCGCAGCACGCACTTCGACTGGCGCCTGGCCCGTCTCGACATCGCGGGGTCGCGCGCGCACGCCCGCGTCCTGCACCGCGCCGGCCTGCTCGACGACGACGCGCTGGCCGGCATGCTCGACGCGCTCGACCGCCTCGACGCCGACGTCGCGTCCGGCGCGTTCGGGCCCGAGCCGTCCGACGAGGACGTGCACGGCGCGCTCGAGCGCGGGCTGATCGACCGCGCCGGGGCCGACCTCGGCGGACGCCTGCGCGCCGGACGCTCGCGCAACGACCAGATCGCGACGCTGGTGCGGATGTACCTGCGCGAGAACGCACGCCGTGTCGCCGGGGGCGTGCTCGACGTCGTCGAGGCGCTGGTCGACCAGGCCGCCGCGCACCCCGGTGCGCCGATGCCGGGCCGCACCCACCTGCAGCACGCGCAGCCGGTGCTGCTCGCGCACCACCTGCTGGCGCACGCCTGGCCGCTGCTGCGCGACGTCGACCGGCTCCGCGACTGGGACGCGCGTGCGGCGCTGTCCCCCTACGGTTCCGGCGCGCTGGCCGGCAGCTCGCTCGGGCTCGACCCCACGGCCGTCGCGGCCGACCTCGGCTTCGACGGGCCGGTGCAGAACTCGATCGACGGCACGGCCGCCCGCGACGTGGTCGCCGAGTTCGCCTTCGTCGCGGCGATGGTCGGCGTCGACCTCTCGCGCATCAGCGAGGAGGTCATCGTGTGGGCCACGAAGGAGTTCTCGTTCGTCACCCTCGACGACGCCTTCTCCACCGGGTCGTCGATCATGCCGCAGAAGAAGAACCCCGACGTCGCCGAGCTCGCGCGCGGCAAGGCCGGGCGGCTCGTCGGCGACCTCACCGGCCTGCTCGCGACGCTGAAGGGACTGCCGCTCGCGTACAACCGCGACCTGCAGGAGGACAAGGAGCCGGTGTTCGACGCCGTCGACACCCTCGAGGTCCTGCTGCCCGCCGTGGCCGGCATGGTCGCCACGCTGACCTTCCACGTCGACCGGCTGGCCGAGCTCGCGCCGCAGGGGTTCGCGCTCGCGACCGACGTCGCCGAGTGGCTCGTCCGCGAGGGGACGCCCTTCCGGGTCGCCCACGAGGTCGCGGGCGCGTGCGTGCGGGTGTGCGAGGAGCGCGGCATCGAGCTGTGGGACCTCACCGACGACGACCTCGCCGCCGTCCACCCGGCGCTCACGCCCGGGGTGCGCGAGGTGCTCTCGGTCGAGGGGTCGCTCGCCAGCCGCGACGGCGTCGGCGGCACCGCCCCGGTGCGCGTCGCCGAGCAGCTCGAGCAGGCCCGCGCCGCGCTCTCGACCGCCCGCTCGTGGGCGGGTCCCCGCACCTGACTCAGGACGGCCGGGCCACCTGCTGCAGGTACCGGTCGACCGTCGCCCGCTGCACGCGACGGGTCACCGGGGCACCCAGCCGCGACCACCACCGGGCCGGGCGCGAGAACGAGGTGATCGTGAACGACACCGCTCCGCCGCGGTCCTGCTCGACGACGAACGACTCCTCGCCGCACTCCGGGTGGGTCCCGACCGTGCCGTAGGCGAACCCGCGGCGCAGTGGCTCGTCGACCACCGCGACGACCACGCACGGGGCGGTGACGAGCAGCGGTCCGACCCGCACGCGCTGCACGACGTCCGCACCGACCTCCTGCCGGGGCAGCGGGTCCAGCCGGATGCCGGCGCCGGTGAGCACGCGCCACGAGCGCACCACCGCGGTCGCCCGCTCGAGGTCGGCGTCGCCGGTGCCGGCCCGGACGCGCTGGCGCAGCCACGCGAACCCCGGCGGCGGCGTCGTCCCGAGGCTGGCGCCGACCAGCGCGCGCGGGTAGGTGAGCCGCTCCAGGTGCGGAGGTCCGCCGGTCGCCGTCACGACCCCGATCCTCGCAGGCGCGCCGGACCGGACCCTTGCCGTCGGCACCCCGGTTCGCTTGACTACGGGACGAGGGCTCGCGACGGCGCGGGCTCTCGCTGCACCCGAGGCGACGGCGCTGAGGAGGGCGAGGCGATGGGCTCGGCAGAGGCAGTCACGCACGCGAGGTCGGTGGTGGCCGAGCTGCGGCGCAGCGTCCAGGCGCTCGCGGCGCAGTACGGCGAGACCGTCGACGTGCACCGGCTCAAGGACGACGTCGCCCGGGTCGCGGCCGACCTGAACCTGCTCGCGGCCGCCGCCCCCCGCTCGCCCGGTGCGCAGCAGGAGGTCGTCTACATCACCGACGACGAGTACGGGACGGACTTCTGGGCCGAGGCCGACGACGAGGGCCTCGGCGCCCAGGGTCGCGGGTGAGCGCCCCGCCCACCGGGGTCGGCGCCCCGGGCCGCGCCCGCATCGCCGAGCGCACCCTGCGCACCGACCGCTACTGGGTCCAGCCCGCCCTCACCTTCGTCCTGTTCACCCTCTGGCTCGCCTACGGCCTCGGGCGCACGGCGACCCAGCAGCACTACTACGTGCCGGAGTACGAGTACCTGACGCCGTTCGCCTCGCCCTGCGTGAGCGCGTCCTGCGTCGAGGGCTCCTCCCACCTGGGCGTGTGGTTCGGCGAGTTCCCGCCGCTCATCCCGCTGGCGATCGTGACGCTGCCGTTCCTGCTGCTGTTCCGCCTGACCTGCTACTACTACCGCAAGGCCTACTACCGGGCGTTCTGGCAGTCGCCGCCCGCGTGCGCGGTGGCCGAGCCGCACAAGGCCTACTCGGGCGAGACCCGGTTCCCGCTGATCGTGCAGAACGCCCACCGCTACTTCTTCTACGCGGCGGTGCTGATCTCGCTGCTGAACACCTTCGACGCGCTGAAGTCGTTCCACGGTGCCGACGGCGGCTTCGGCATCGGGCTCGGCACGCTCGTCCTGGTGACGAACGTCGTGCTGCTGTGGCTCTACACGCTGTCGTGCCACTCCTGCCGCAACCTCGTCGGCGGACGCCTCAAGCACTTCAGCAGGCATCCCGTGCGGTACCGCATGTGGGGCTGGGTCTCGAAGCTGAACGAGCGGCACATGCAGTTCGCGTGGGTGACCCTGGCCAGCCTCGTCCTCACCGACCTGTACGTGTGGATGGTCGCGAGCGGCACGATCACCGACCTGCGGTTCCTCAACTAGGAGAAGGGTCCCGGCACCGACGTGAGCGACCTCGAGCAGCACGACCACGACGTCCTGGTGATCGGCGCCGGCGGCGCCGGGCTGCGGGCGGCGATCGAGGCCCGCGAGCAGGGGCTGCGCACCGCGATCATCTGCAAGTCGCTGTTCGGCAAGGCGCACACCGTGATGGCCGAGGGCGGCATCGCCGCGTCCATGGGCAACGTGAACTCCAAGGACGGCTGGCAGGTGCACTTCCGCGACACCATGCGCGGCGGCAAGTTCCTCAACAACCCGCGGATGGCCGAGCTGCACGCCCAGGAGGCGCCGCAACGGGTCTGGGAGCTCGAGACCTACGGCGCGCTGTTCGACCGCACGCCCGACGGCCGCATCTCGCAACGCAACTTCGGCGGCCACGAGTACCCGCGTCTCGCGCACGTCGGCGACCGCACCGGCCTCGAGCTGATCCGCACGCTGCAGCAGAAGATCGTCTCGCTGCAGCAGGACGACGAGCGCGAGTCCGGCGACGCCGAGGCGCGGCTGCGGGTGTTCGCCGAGCTGACGATCACCGACCTGCTGCTCGACGACGGCCGCATCGCGGGTGCGGTCGGCTACTGGCGCGAGTCCGGCCGCTTCGTCGTGTTCCGCGCGCCGACCGTGATCCTCGCGACCGGCGGCATCGGGAAGTCGTTCAAGGTCACCTCGAACTCGTGGGAGTACACCGGCGACGGACTCGGCCTGGCGCTGCGCGCCGGCGCCAGCGTGCTGAACATGGAGTTCATCCAGTTCCACCCCACCGGGATGGTCTGGCCGCCGTCGGTGAAGGGCATCCTCGTCACCGAGTCGGTGCGCGGCGACGGCGGCGTGCTGCGCAACTCCGAGGGCACCCGCTTCATGTTCGACCACGTCCCCGAGGTCTTCCGCACCCAGTACGCGGAGTCCGAGGAGGAGGCCGACCGCTGGTACACCGACCCGGAGAACAACAAGCGGCCGCCGGAGCTGCTGCCGCGCGACGAGGTCGCGCGCGCGATCAACACCGAGGTCAAGGAGGGACGCGGCTCGCCCCACGGCGGCGTGTTCCTCGACGTCTCGACCCGGCTGCCCGCCGAGACGATCATCAAGAAGCTCCCGTCGATGCACCACCAGTTCAAGGAGCTGGCCGACGTCGACATCACCGCCGAGCCGATGGAGGTCGGCCCCACCTGCCACTACGTCATGGGCGGCGTCGAGGTCGACGCCGACACCGCGGCGGCCACGGTGCCGGGGCTCTTCGCCGCGGGCGAGGTCGCGGGCGGCATGCACGGCTCGAACCGGTTGGGCGGCAACAGCCTGTCCGACCTGCTCGTGTTCGGGCGTCGCGCCGGCACCGGCGCCGCCGAGTACCTGCGCTCGCTCGACGAACGGCCGGCCGTGCGCACGGAGGACGTCGAGGCGGCGACCCGCCGGGCCGTCGCGTGCTTCGACCCCGGTCCGGACGGCAGCACCCCCGAGAACCCCTACACGGTGCACACCGAGCTGCAGCAGACGATGAACGACCTGGTCGGCATCATCCGCCGCGACGGCGAGATCCGCGAGGCGCTCGAGAAGCTCGACGCGCTGGAGGAGAGGGCGTCCCGCGTCGTGGTCGAGGGCCACCGCCAGTTCAACCCGGGGTGGCACCTCGCGCTCGACCTGCAGAACATGGTGCTCGTCTCGCGGTGCGTCGCGCTCGCGGCGCTCGAGCGCACCGAGAGCCGCGGCGGCCACACCCGCGAGGACCATCCCGCGATGGACTCCGCGTGGCGCGGCGTGAACCTGGTGAGCCGGCTCGACGCCGACGGGCGGGTGGCGCTGACCCGTCAGCCCGTCCCGGCGATCCGCGAGGACCTGCTCGACCTGTTCGAGGAGTCCGAGCTGTCGAAGTACCTGAGCGACGACGAGCTCGGCCGGCGACGGAAGGAGGGTGGGGCGTGAGCGGCTACCAGGCCAGCTTCCGCGTCTGGCGCGGCGACGCCGACGACGGCTCGCTGCAGGACTTCACGGTCGAGGTGAACGAGGGCGAGGTCGTCCTCGACATCATCCACCGGCTCCAGGCGACGCAGGCGCCCGACCTGGCCGTGCGCTGGAACTGCAAGGCGGGCAAGTGCGGCTCGTGCAGCGCCGAGGTGAACGGGCGCCCGCGGCTGATGTGCATGACGCGGATGAGCACCTTCACCGAGGCCGAGACGATCACGGTCACGCCGATGCGGGCGTTCCCCGTCGTCAAGGACCTCGTCACCGACGTCTCGTTCAACTACGCCAAGGCCCGCGAGGTCGCGTCGTTCTCGCCCCCCGCCGACCTCGAGCCGGGCGAGTACCGCATGCAGCAGGTCGATGTCGAGCGCTCGCAGGAGTTCCGCAAGTGCATCGAGTGCTTCCTGTGCCAGGACACCTGCCACGTCGTCCGCGACCACGAGGAGAACAAGGCCGCCTTCGCCGGCCCGCGCTTCCTCATGCGCGTCGCCGAGCTCGACATGCACCCGCTCGACCAGCTCGAGCGCCGCGACGCCGCGCAGGACGAGCACGGTCTCGGCTACTGCAACATCACCAAGTGCTGCACCGAGGTCTGCCCCGAGCACATCAAGATCACCGACAACGCGCTGATCCCCATGAAGGAGCGCGTCGTCGACCGCAAGTACGATCCGCTGGTGTGGCTGGGCTCGAGGATCCGGCGCCGCCCGGGGTCCTGAACGGCGCCGACGGCCCCGACGCCCTCGCGCGGCTGCTCGTCCGGCCCGTCCTGGAGGTGGCGCCGCGGCTGCTCGGTGCGGTGGTGCGCCGCGAGGACGCCGACGGCGTGGTCGCCGTCCGGCTCACCGAGGTCGAGGCCTACGCCGGCGAGGACGACCCCGGCTCGCACGCCTTCCGCGGCCGGACGCCCCGCACCGCCGTGATGTTCGGCCCGCCGGCGCACCTGTACGTGTACTTCAGCTACGGCATGCACTGGTGCGCGAACGTCGTGACGGGCCCGGACGGCCGGGCCTCCGCCGTCCTGCTGCGGGCGGGCGAGGTGGTCGAGGGCCACGGGCTCGCGCGCTCGCGACGTCCCGCCGCCCGCACCGACCGCGACCTCGCGCGCGGGCCCGCGCGCCTCGCGCAGGCGCTCGGGCTGACCGGTGACGACGACGGCGCCGACCTGCGCTCGTCGTCGGTGCGGCTGGTCCCGCGCGGGCGCGCGGTGCCGAGGACGTCGGTGCGGACGGGCCCGCGGGTCGGGGTCTCCGGCGCCGGCGGGGACGGCACCGTGTACCCCTGGCGGTTCTGGCTCGCCGACGACCCGACGGTGTCGACCTACCGGGCGTCCGTCCCGCGGGCCGAACCGCGTCGCCGGTGACGAGCGCGATCGGGCAGGCTGGGGCGCGCAGCGGCCCCGCGACGGGCGGTGCCCGCACCGAACGGAGGCACGACCGGTGACCGACATCCTCGACGAGCTGCAGTGGCGCGGACTGGTGGCGCAGACCACCGACGAGGCCGCGCTCCGCACCGCGCTCGCCGGCGGCCTGTCGGTCTACTGCGGCTTCGACCCCACCGCGCCGTCGCTGCACTTCGGCAACCTGGTGCAGCTGGTGGTGCTGCGGCACCTGCAGCGGGCGGGCCACCGGGTGTTCTGCCTCGTCGGTGGGTCGACCGGCCAGATCGGCGACCCGCGGCCGACGGCCGAGCGGGTGCTGAAGACGAAGGAGCAGACCGCCTACTGGGTCGCGCGGATCGCCGCGCAGGTGCGCCCGTTCCTCGACTTCGAGGGCGACGACCCGGCCGTGCTGGTGAACAACCTCGACTGGACGCGGGACATGACCGTCCTCGACTTCCTGCGCGACGTCGGCAAGCACTTCCGCGTCAACCAGATGGTGAAGAAGGACGCCGTGGCCGCGCGGCTGAACAGCGACGAGGGCATCAGCTACACCGAGTTCAGCTACCAGCTCCTGCAGGGGCTCGACTTCCTGCACCTGTTCCGCGAGCACGGGGTGACGCTGCAGACCGGCGGCAACGACCAGTGGGGCAACCTCACCGCCGGCGTCGACCTGGTGCACAAGGTCGAGGGGGCGTCGGTGCACCTGCTGACCACGCCCCTGATCACCGACTCGGCCGGCAACAAGTTCGGCAAGTCCGAGGGCAACGCGGTCTGGCTCGAGGCGTCGATGACGAGCCCCTACGCGTTCTTCCAGTACTGGCTCAACGTCGAGGACGCCTCCGTGGTGCAGCTGCTCAAGGTGTTCACCGACCGCACGCGGGAGGAGGTGGCGGCGCTCGAGACCGAGGTCGCCGAGCGCCCCTTCGCCCGGGAGGCGCAGCGCACCCTCGCGCGGGACGTCACCACGCTCGTCCACGGCGCGGCCGCCACGGCGGCGGTCGAGGCGGCGAGCCAGGCCCTGTTCGGACGGGGGGAGCTGCGCGACCTGGACGAGCGGACCCTCGCCGACGCCGCTGCCGAGCTGCCGTCGGCCCGGGTGGGCCGCGACGGCCTGGCCGTCGTCGACCTGCTCGTGGCGACCGGCCTGGCGGCCAGCCGCTCGGCCGCGCGCCGCACGGTCGAGGAGGGCGGGGCGTACGTGAACAACACCAAGGTCACCGACGTCGACGCGGTCGTCGGCGAGGAGGAGCTGCTGCACGGGCGGTGGGCGGTCCTGCGCCGCGGACGCCGGACGCTGGCCGCCGTCAAGGTCGTCGCGGACGCGTCCTGAGCACGGATCGGGGCCGTCCGGGGGACCCGTCGGACCCCGATTTGACTCCCGTCGCGGGGCCCTCGTAATGTTCTCGACGTCAGCCCGGCAGGGAGGAACGGACACCGAGACGGTGGCCGGTCCCTGAGGCTGGACCCCGAGAGCCTCCGGACCGTGACTGGTCGGTACGACCACGTCACGAGCGAGAATCACGGGTGGCCGGAAGGCCTCCACGAGAGCCGCAGGGACCCAGTCCCGCGAGTTTGACGGAGACGCGAAGGCCGAGTAAGTTTGCAGGGTTGCCCCGCAGAGAAGCCCGAACAGGGTCCATCTGAGGTGCGCGTCCGCTCCTTGAGAACTCAACAGCGTGCCAAAAGTCAATGCCAAAACCCCGTCGTGGGTGGCACCGAGGTCGGCATCAGCCGGCTGACGACCAGCTACGCGGAAATTCCTTTGGTATGACAGAAGATCAGTTATGTATCACTTACATAGCTAGCGAGATTCTGCTCAGCCAAGAATCAAATGGCGCGATCTGATCGCGTCACTTCGTGAAAAGTCGGTTGCCCGGTCCGCCGGGTCTAACCAGATGACATCAACGGAGAGTTTGATCCTGGCTCAGGACGAACGCTGGCGGCGTGCTTAACACATGCAAGTCGAACGGTGACGCTGGAGCTTGCTCCAGCTGATCAGTGGCGAACGGGTGAGTAACACGTGAGCAACCTGCCCTTGACTCTGGGATAACCCCGGGAAACCGGAGCTAATACCGGATACGAACCGCACAGGCATCTGCGTGGTTGGAAAGTTTTTCGGTCAAGGATGGGCTCGCGGCCTATCAGCTTGTTGGTGGGGTAACGGCCCACCAAGGCGACGACGGGTAGCCGGCCTGAGAGGGCGACCGGCCACACTGGGACTGAGACACGGCCCAGACTCCTACGGGAGGCAGCAGTGGGGAATATTGCACAATGGGCGAAAGCCTGATGCAGCGACGCCGCGTGAGGGATGAAGGCCTTCGGGTTGTAAACCTCTTTCAGCAGGGAAGAAGCGAAAGTGACGGTACCTGCAGAAGAAGCACCGGCTAACTACGTGCCAGCAGCCGCGGTAATACGTAGGGTGCAAGCGTTGTCCGGAATTATTGGGCGTAAAGAGCTCGTAGGCGGTCTGTCGCGTCTGCTGTGAAAACTCGGGGCTCAACCCCGGGCCTGCAGTGGGTACGGGCAGACTAGAGTGCGGTAGGGGAGACTGGAATTCCTGGTGTAGCGGTGAAATGCGCAGATATCAGGAGGAACACCGGTGGCGAAGGCGGGTCTCTGGGCCGTAACTGACGCTGAGGAGCGAAAGCATGGGTAGCGAACAGGATTAGATACCCTGGTAGTCCATGCCGTAAACGTTGGGCGCTAGGTGTGGGGCTCATTCCACGAGTTCTGTGCCGCAGCAAACGCATTAAGCGCCCCGCCTGGGGAGTACGGCCGCAAGGCTAAAACTCAAAGGAATTGACGGGGCCCCGCACAAGCGGCGGAGCATGCGGATTAATTCGATGCAACGCGAAGAACCTTACCAAGGCTTGACATGCAGGGAAAACTTCCAGAGATGGAAGGTCCGCAAGGGTCCTGCGCAGGTGGTGCATGGTTGTCGTCAGCTCGTGTCGTGAGATGTTGGGTTAAGTCCCGCAACGAGCGCAACCCTCGTCTTATGTTGCCAGCGGGTCATGCCGGGGACTCATAAGAGACTGCCGGGGTCAACTCGGAGGAAGGTGGGGATGACGTCAAATCATCATGCCCCTTATGTCTTGGGCTTCACGCATGCTACAATGGCTGGTACAAAGGGCTGCGAGACCGCAAGGTGGAGCGAATCCCAAAAAGCCAGTCTCAGTTCGGATTGGGGTCTGCAACTCGACCCCATGAAGTCGGAGTCGCTAGTAATCGCAGATCAGCAACGCTGCGGTGAATACGTTCCCGGGGCTTGTACACACCGCCCGTCACGTCATGAAAGTCGGTAACACCCGAAGCCAGTGGCCCAACCCCTTGTGGGAGGGAGCTGTCGAAGGTGGGACTGGCGATTAGGACGAAGTCGTAACAAGGTAGCCGTACCGGAAGGTGCGGCTGGATCACCTCCTTTCTAAGGAGCATCTGGCGCCGGTTCGCCGGCGTCCAGGCCCACGCTCGAGCCGTACGCGTTCGAGGTGGTGCTCAAGGGTGGAACATTGACCAGTTGGCAGTCGCCGTCGCGACGCTCCTCAGTACGACCGGACCGCAAGGTCCACCCGGAACCTGGAGCTGAACGACGGGGACTGCCTCGGCACGCTGTTGGGTCCTGAGGGAACGGGCGTCAGCCCTTCACTCCAGGACCGGTCCCCCGGACGAACCAGCCACCAGCGGTGGCCAGGCGCCGGCTCAGGGGACCGGGACCGCCCGTAGCTTGAGAACTGCACAGTGGACGCGAGCATCTTTGATATCTGTAGCCAAGTTTTTAAGGGCATACGGTGGATGCCTTGGCACCAGGAGCCGATGAAGGACGTAGGAGCCTGCGATAAGCCTCGGGGAGTTGGCAACCGAACTGTGATCCGAGGATTTCCGAATGGGGAAACCCGGCTGGATTCATCTCCAGTCACCCACGCCTGAACACATAGGGCGTGCGGAGGGAACGAGGGGAAGTGAAACATCTCAGTACCCTCAGGAAGAGAAAGCAACAGCGATTCCGTCAGTAGTGGCGAGCGAACGCGGAAGAGGCCAAACCGTACACGTGTGATAGCTGGTAGGCGTTGCGTGTGCGGGGTTGTGGGACCTGTCCGACCGGACTACCAACCGGTCAGGGAGTCAGAAATGCGCGTCATAGTCGAAGGGCATTGAAAGGCCCGGCACAGAGGGTGCAACCCCCGTAGACGAAATGGCGCGCACTCCCGACGGGGATCCCAAGTAGTACGGGGCCCGAGAAATCCCGTACGAATCTGGGGGGACCACCCCCTAAGCCTAAATACTCCCTGGTGACCGATAGCGGACAAGTACCGTGAGGGAAAGGTGAAAAGTACCCCGGGAGGGGAGTGAAATAGTACCTGAAACCGTGTGCCTACAAGCCGTTGGAGCCGGATCTTCGGATCGGGTGACAGCGTGCCTTTTGAAGAATGAGCCTGCGAGTTAGTGCTCAGTGGCGAGGTTAACCCGTGTGGGGAAGCCGTAGCGAAAGCGAGTCCGAACAGGGCGATTGAGTCGCTGGGTCTAGACCCGAAGCGGAGTGATCTACCCATGGCCAGGTTGAAGCGCGGGTAAGACCGCGTGGAGGACCGAACCCACCAGGGTTGAAAACCTGGGGGATGAGCTGTGGGTAGGGGTGAAAGGCCAATCAAACTCCGTGATAGCTGGTTCTCCCCGAAATGCATTTAGGTGCAGCGTCACGCGTTTCTTGCCGGAGGTAGAGCTACTGGATGGCCGATGGGCCCCACAAGGTTACTGACGTCAGCCAAACTCCGAATGCCGGTAAGTGAGAGCGTGGCAGTGAGACTGCGGGGGATAAGCTCCGTAGTCGAGAGGGAAACAGCCCAGAACACCGGCTAAGGCCCCAAAGCGTGTGCTAAGTGGAAAAGGATGTGGAGTTGCACAGACAACCAGGAGGTTGGCTTAGAAGCAGCCACCCTTGAAAGAGTGCGTAATAGCTCACTGGTCAAGTGATTCCGCGCCGACAATGTAGCGGGGCTCAAGCACACCGCCGAAGCCGTGTCATTCACACATGAGCCAGGCCTTCGTGGTCCAGGCGTGTGGATGGGTAGGGGAGCGTCGTGTGGCGAGTGAAGCGGCGGGGTAACCCAGCCGTGGACGCTACACGAGTGAGAATGCAGGCATGAGTAGCGAAAGACGGGTGAGAAACCCGTCCGCCGAATGACCAAGGGTTCCAGGGCCAGGTTAATCCGCCCTGGGTAAGTCGGGACCTAAGGCGAGGCCGACAGGCGTAGTCGATGGACAACGGGTTGATATTCCCGTACCGGCGAAGAACCGCCCATGCCGAACCCGGTGATGCTAAGCGCCTGAAGCTCGTGAGTCCTTCGGGACGATCGAGTGGAGCGCGCGACCCGAACCGGTAGTAGGCAAGCGTATTAACAGGGGTGACGCAGGAAGGTAGCCCAGCGTGGCGATGGTAGTCCACGTCTAAGGATGTAGGGCGAGAGGTAGGCAAATCCGCCTCTCACACAGCCTGAGATCTGACAGTGACCGCGAATGCGGGATGATTGGGTGATCCTATGCTGCCAAGAAAAGCCTCGGCGCGAGGTTCTAGCCGCCCGTACCCCAAACCGACTCAGGTGGTCAGGTAGAGAATACCAAGGCGATCGAGTGAATCGTGGTTAAGGAACTCGGCAAAATGCCCCCGTAACTTCGGGAGAAGGGGGGCCTGAGGCGTGAAGGCACTTGCTGCCGGAGCGCTTGAAGGCCGCAGAGACCAGGGAGAAGCGACTGTTTACTAAAAACACAGGTCCGTGCGAAGTCGCAAGACGATGTATACGGACTGACGCCTGCCCGGTGCTGGAACGTTAAGGGGACGGGTTAGCCGCAAGGCGAAGCTCAGAACTTAAGCGCCAGTAAACGGCGGTGGTAACTATAACCATCCTAAGGTAGCGAAATTCCTTGTCGGGTAAGTTCCGACCTGCACGAATGGCGTAACGACTTCTCCGCTGTCTCAACCGCGAACTCGGCGAAATTGCACTACGAGTAAAGATGCTCGTTACGCGCAGAAGGACGGAAAGACCCCGGGACCTTTACTATAGCTTGGTATTGGTGTTCGGTGCGGCTTGTGTAGGATAGGTGGGAGACTGTGAAGCCGGCACGCCAGTGTCGGTGGAGTCAACGTTGAAATACCACTCTGGTCGCTCTGGACATCTAACCTCGGTCCGTGATCCGGATCAGGGACAGTGCCTGGTGGGTAGTTTAACTGGGGCGGTTGCCTCCTAAAGAGTAACGGAGGCGCTCAAAGGTTCCCTCAGCCTGGTTGGCAATCAGGTGTCGAGTGTAAGTGCACAAGGGAGCTTGACTGTGAGACTGACAAGTCGAGCAGGGACGAAAGTCGGAACTAGTGACCCTCTCGTGGTTTGTGGAAACGCGAGGGCTCAACGGATAAAAGGTACCCCGGGGATAACAGGCTGATCTTGCCCAAGAGTCCATATCGACGGCATGGTTTGGCACCTCGATGTCGGCTCGTCGCATCCTGGGGCTGGAGTCGGTCCCAAGGGTTGGGCTGTTCGCCCATTAAAGCGGTACGCGAGCTGGGTTTAGAACGTCGTGAGACAGTTCGGTCCCTATCCTCTGCGCGCGCAGGAGACTTGAGAAGGGCTGTCCTTAGTACGAGAGGACCGGGATGGACGAACCTCTGGTGTGCCAGTTGTTCCGCCAGGAGCACGGCTGGTTAGCTACGTTCGGGAGGGATAACCGCTGAAAGCATCTAAGCGGGAAGCCTGCTTCAAGATGAGGTCTCCATGGGGTTTTACCCCGAGAGGCTCCCAGCTAGACTACTGGGTTGATAGGCCGGATGTGGAAGCGAGGACCAACGACTCGTGAAGCTGACCGGTACTAATAAGCCGATAACTTGCCTACTTCAAATGCGCTTGCGTCCACTGTGCGGTTCCCGAGATGCGGTCGGTCAGACCCTGACATCTCCATAGAGTTTCGGCGGTCATAGCGTTGGGGAAACGCCCGGCTCCATTCCGAACCCGGAAGCTAAGCCCAACTGCGCCGATGGTACTGCGAGGGGGACCTCGTGGGAGAGTAGGACGCCGCCGGACATACTTTCGATGACGCCCACCCCTCCGGGGGTGGGCGTCATCGCTGTTTGTCCACCACGCACACCTGCGGATGCCGTGAGGCCCGCGCACGACCCGCTGGTGACCCGCGGGTCGAGGAGGAAGGATCGCTGCCATGAGCTCATCCGACGACGACCGGGACCGTCCGCGGCGCGACGAGGGTCGGTCGACCGGCGGTGGCCGTGGAGACGGTGCACCTCGAGGCCGCTTCGGGGGTGGGCAGCGTGCCGGCGGCGGCAGTTCGTCGGGTGGGCGCAGCGGCGGTCCCCGTCAGGGTGAGCCGTACCGCGGTACCGGTCGTCCTGCCGGTGCCGGAGGGCGCGACGCCGGCCGTGGTGGCCCGCGTCGGGACGACGCCCGCGGTGGTCCGCGTCGGGACTTCGGTACCGACCCAGGGCGTGACGACCGGGGTGGCCCCCGCCGTGACGACTCCCGTGGTGGTCCCCGTCGTGATGACTCCCGTGGTGGTCCGCGTCGCGACTTCGGTGGCGGCGCCGGTCGTGACGACCGTGGTGGCCCGCGTCGTGATGACCGTGGTGGCCCGCCTCGCGGTGACTCTCGTGGTGGTCCCCGTCGTGACGACTCGCGTGGTGGTCCCCGTCGTGATGACTCCCGTGGTGGTCCGCGTCGCGACTTCGGTGGCGGCGCCGGTCGTGACGACCGTGGTGGCCCGCGTCGTGATGACCGTGGTGGTCCGCCTCGCGGTGACTCTCGTGGTGGTCCGCGTCGGGACGACTCGCGTGGTGGTCCGCGTCGGGACGACTCTCGTGGTGGTCCGCCTCGGGGTGACTCTCGTGGTGGTCCGCGTCGGGACGACTCCCGTGGTGGTCCGCGTCGGGACGACTCCCGTGGTGGTCCGCGTCGGGACGACTCCCGTGGTGGTCCGCGTCGGGACGACTCCCGTGGTGGTCCGCGTCGTGACGACTCCCGTGGTGGTCCCCGTCGTGACGACCGCGGTGGATCCCGCGGCTTCGGCGGCGGTCCTGCGGGCCGGGGGACGGGGCCCGCTCGCCGCCCGGAGCGGGAGGAGCGCGGCCGCGGCCCGGCCGAGCCGGCGCTGCCGGCCGACGTCACCGGTGACGAGCTGGACCGCGAGGTGCGCGGCGAGCTCGGCACCCTGGCCAAGGACAACGCGACGGTCGTCGCCCGCCACCTGGTGATGGCCGCGCGGCTGCTCGACGAGGACCCCGAGACCGCGTACCAGCACGCCCTCGCCGCGCAGCGCCGCGCCGGGCGGGTCGGGCTCGTCCGAGAGGCAGCCGGTCTGGCGGCCTACCACGCCGGCCACTACGACGAGGCACTGCGCGAGCTGCGCACCGCTCGGCGGCTCACGGGGTCGTTCGAGCACCTGCCCGTCATGGCCGACTGCGAGCGTGGACTCGGTCGCCCCGAGCGCGCGCTCGACCTGGCCGCGGCCCCCGAGGTCGCCCAGCTCGACCGCGCGGGACGCCTCGAGATGCTCATCGTCGCCTCCGGTGCCCGCAGCGACCTCGGTCAGCACGACGCCGCCGTGGTCGCGCTGCAGGTGGCCGAGCTCGACGTCCCGCCGCGGTCGGGCTCGGCGGCGTCGCGGGCCGCCCGCGCCCGGCTGATGTCGGCGTACGCCGACGCGCTCGAGGCCGCCGGCCGCGCCGACGAGGCGCGCGGCTGGTTGGAGAAGGCGGCCGACGCCGACGACGACGGCAGCACCGGTGCGGCCGACCGGCTCGGCCGGGTCGAGGACGGCGACATCGTCGACCTGCTCGAGGACGACGACGAGGCGCCCGACGACACCGAGGCTGCAGCTCCGGCGGACGACAGCGCGAGCGAGCAGCGTCCGGACGACGCGTGACCGCCGCCACCCTGCTGTCGGCCTACGACGGCCTGCTGCTCGACCTCGACGGCGTCGTGTACGTCGGCCCCGACGCGGTGCCGCACGCGGTCGAGTCGCTGCGCGCGGCCTCGCAGCACGTCAGCACCGGGTACGTGACGAACAACGCGTCCCGTCCGGCGAGCGCCGTGGCCGAGCACCTGCGCGGCCTCGGGCTCGAGCTCGGGGACGACCAGGTGGTCACCTCGGCGCAGGTCGCCGCGGCGGTCGTCCTCCGCCGGCTGGGGGAGGGGGCGCGGGTGCTCGCCGTCGGCGGGCCGGGTGTCGCGCAGTCGCTGCGCGCCGTGGGCCTCGAGCCGGTGGTGTCGGCCGACGACGGGCCGCAGGCGGTCGTCCAGGGGTACGGCCCCGAGGTCGGCTGGGCGCAGCTCGCCGAGGTGGCGCACGCCGTCAACGCCGGCGCCTGGTGGGTCGCGACCAACCGCGACCTCACGATCCCGACGGCGCGCGGCATCGCGCCCGGCAACGGGACGCTGGTCGCGGCCGTCCGGGCCGCCGTCCAGGTGGACCCGGACGTGGCAGGCAAGCCGGAGCCGGTCGCGTTCACCGAGTCGGCCCGGGCGATCGGCTCGCAGCGTCCGCTCGTGGTCGGCGACCGGATCGACACCGACATCGAGGGCGCGGTCGCCGCCGGGACGGACGCGCTGCTGGTGCTCACCGGCGTGCACCACCTGCCCGACCTGGTCGACCTCGCGCCGCGGTCGCGTCCGACGCACGTCGGTCACGACCTGCGGGCGCTGCACGTCCCCGCCCTCGTCGTCGACCTGGACGAGGGGCGCGCGACCTGCGCCGGCGAGACCGTCGCGCTCACCGACGGCCTGGTCGAGCCGGCGGGGGAGGTCATCGACCGGCTGGCTGCGGCGTGGGCCGGGCTCCGGCTGGTCTGGGCGACCCGCGACGTCGGGGACGACGCCCGACCTGGTGAGGCGCTGGCCGCGCTGCTGGCCGACCCGGGGGGACGACGGTGACCGACCGCACGGCGGGTACGCTCGCGGACCACCAGGAGGGAGGCCGGACGTGGACGGTCTGAAGGGATACGTGGCGCTCGTCAGCGGGCTGACGGAGGCGACCGCGGCGAAGGCGCGCGAGGTGGCGACCGCGCTGCTCGCGCAGGGCGGCATCCAGGCGGTGCCGTCCGGTGCCGCGGCGATGGCGACCCAGATCACCGGGCTCGCCGAGGACCTCCTGGTCACCGCGCGCGACAACCGCGGTGCGCTGCTCGACGTCGTGCGCACCGAGGCCGAGCGCGCCGTCGCCACGCTGGGCGTGGTGACCGCGGCCGAGGCCGACGCCCTGCGCGGCCGCATCGCCGAGCTCGAGGCCGAGATCGCCCGGCTCCGCGCCTCGGCGGCTGCGACGGCCGGTGCGACGGCCACGTCGCGCCCGACGGCCCCGCGCACCACCGCCAGGAAGGCGGCGGCGACGAAGACGACCGCCGAGAAGGCCTCTGCGAAGAAGGCTTCTGCGAAGAAGGCCTCTCCGCGCAAGGCGACCGCGCCGGTCACCACCCCGGCGAGGAAGTCTGCCGCGAGCACGGCTCCGGCCACGAAGGCCACGACGTCCGCCGCTACCAAGGCCGCACCTCGTAAGGCTTCCGCGAAGAAGGCGTCCCCGCGCAAGGCGGTCGCGCCGACCACCACGGTCGCCGACGCCACCGGCACGTCCACCCCGGACGAGGGCGCGTGAGCGAGACCACGCCGCTGCCCCAGCGTCCGCCGGCTCCCGACACCGACCGCACGGGCGACGAGGCGGTCGACGCCGCCCTGGCCGACCTCGACGCGCTCGACGCCGGCCTCGACCCGGCCGAGCAGCTGCCGGTGCTGGCCGCCGTCCACGAGGCGCTGCAGCAGCGGCTGTCGTCCACCGAGGGCTGACGTGGCGCGGCGCCAGCGACTGGACGCCGAGCTGGTGCGCCGCGGCCTGGCCCGCAGCCGCCAGCAGGCGGCCGAGCTGGTCGCCGCCGGCCGGGTGAGCGTCCGCGGGCAGGTGGCGAGCAAGCCCGCGACCCAGGTCGACCCGGCCGACCCGGTCGTGGTGGCCGAGGCGGACGCCGGACCCGAGTACGTGAGCCGCGGCGCGCACAAGCTGGTCGGCGCGCTCGACGCGTTCGGCGTCGACCCGGCCGGACGCCGCTGCCTCGACGCCGGCGCCTCGACCGGCGGGTTCACCGACGTCCTGCTGCGCCGCGGCGCGGCCCACGTGGTGGCCGTCGACGTCGGCTACGGCCAGCTCGCCTGGTCGCTGCGCAGCGACGAGCGGGTCACCGTGCTCGACCGCACGAACGTCCGCACGCTCGAGCCCGGTGCCGTCGCCCCCGCGCCCGGTCTGGTCGTGGCCGACCTGTCGTTCATCTCGCTCACCCTGGTGCTCGGGTCGCTGGCCGCGTGCTGCGCGCCGGACGCCGACCTGCTGCTGATGGTGAAGCCGCAGTTCGAGGTCGGGCGCGAGCGGCTGGGCGCCGGTGGCGTGGTGCGCGACCCGGCGCTGCGGGCCGAGGCCGTCGTGACGGTGGCCGAGGCCGCTCGCACCGCCGGTCTCGACGTGCACGGCGTGGCGGCGAGCCCGCTGCCCGGCCCGAGCGGCAACGTCGAGTTCTTCCTGCACCTGCGTCCCCACGTCGACGGGGAGCCGTCGCCGTCGCCGGGTACGGTGAGCGAGCTGGTCGCCACCGCCGTGGCGCAGGGTCCGAGGGGAGCCACGTGAGCACGAGCGCGGCGCGACGCGTCCTCGTGCTCGCGCACACCGGCCGCCCGCAGGCCGTGGCCGCGGCCACCGAGCTGCTCGACCGCCTGGTCGCCGCGGGGTTCTGCCCGGTGATGGTGGCGCACGAGGCGTCCGACGTCCCGCACGAGGGCGACCTGGTCACCGTCGAGACGACCGCCGAGGTGGTCGGCGACGTCGAGCTGGTCGTCGTGCTCGGTGGCGACGGCACCATCCTGCGCGCCGCCGAGGTCGTCCGCGGCCACCAGGTCCCCCTGCTGGGCGTCAACCTCGGCCACGTCGGGTTCCTCGCCGAGAGCGAGCGCGACGACCTCGCCGAGGCGGTCGACCGGCTGGCCGCCCGCGACTACGTGGTCGAGGAGCGGATGACGCTCGACGTCCTGGTGACCGTCGGCTCCGACGGCGACCGGCAGGTCGTCACGCGCACCTTCGCGGTGAACGAGGCGACCGTCGAGAAGGCCAGCCGCGAGCGGATGCTCGAGGTGGTGACCGAGGTCGACGGCCGTCCGGTGTCGACGATCGGCTGCGACGGCGTGGTGATGGCCACCCCGACCGGGTCGACCGCGTACGCGTTCTCGGCCGGCGGGCCGGTGGTGTGGCCCGAGGTCGAGGCGCTGCTCATGGTGCCCATCAGCGCGCACGCCCTGTTCTCGCGCCCGCTGGTCGCGGCGCCCACGTCCGTCCTGGCCGTCGAGGTGCTCGACCGGGCCGACTCCGGCGTGCTCTGGTGCGACGGTCGACGCACCGTCGACCTGCCGCCCGGTGCCCGCATCGAGGTGCGCCGCGGCAGCGAGCCCGTGCGCCTCGCCCGGCTCGCGACCGGGCCGTTCACGGACCGGCTGGTCGCCAAGTTCCGGCTGCCCGTCACCGGGTGGCGCGGACCCGCGCACGACGACGACCCGGTGGCCTGAGCGTGCTCGAGGAGATGCGGCTGAGCGACCTCGGCGTGATCAGCGAGGCCGTGGTCGAGCTCGGCCCGGGGTTCAGCGTCGTCACCGGCGAGACCGGCGCCGGCAAGACCATGGTCGTCACCGGCCTCGGCCTGCTGCTCGGAGGCCGCGCCGACAGCGGGGCGGTGCGGGCCGGTGCCACCGCGGCCCGGGTCGAGGGGCGGTTCGTCGTCCCGTCCGACGGCCCGGTGGCCGAGCGCGCCCGCGAGGCGGGCGCCGACCTCGACCCGGTCGACGACCAGTCCGGTCACGCCGAGCTGCTGGCCGCGCGCTCGGTCGCGGCCGGCGGACGCGGCCGCGCGCACCTGGGCGGGCGCACCGTGCCGGTCGGCGTGCTCGGCGAGCTGGCCGACGACCTGGTGGCCGTGCACGGGCAGTCCGAGCAGGTGCTGCTGCGCTCGCCCGCCCGCCAGCGCGAGATGGTCGACCGCTTCGGCGGCGCCGACCTCGCTGCCGAGCTCACCGCCTACGCGACGGCGTTCGAGGAGTTCGCCGCCGTCGACGCCGAGCTCACCGAGATCACCACGCGTGCCCGGGAGCGGCGTCAGGAGGCCGACCTGCTGCGGGCCGGCCTCGAGCAGGTCGAGCAGGTCGACCCGCAGCCGGGCGAGGACGAGGAGCTGCGGTCGCGCACGCAGCGGCTCGAGCACGCCCAGGAGCTGCGCGCGGCCACCGCCGGCGCGCACCGGGCGCTGGCCGGCGACGTGGAGGACGCGCCCGACCCCGACACGGTCGACGTGGTCGCGCTGGTCGAGCGGGCCCGGCGCGAGCTCGAGGCGGTCGCCGAGCACGACGAGCGGCTGGGCGCGCTCGCGTCCCGGGTCGCCGAGCTCGGCTACCTGGCCGCCGACGTGGCCGCCGAGCTCGCCACCTACCACCAGGGCGTCGAGGCCGACCCCGAGCAGCTCGCGCAGGTGCACGAGCGCCGGGCTGCGCTCGGCGCGCTCACCCGGCGCTTCGGCGACGACGTCGACGCCGTGCTCGAGTGGGCGCGCGCGTCGTCCGCGCGGCTGGTCGAGCTCGACGGCGACGACGACCGGCTCGAGCAGCTCACCGCGCGCCACCGCGACCTCGACGGCGACCTCGCCGCGCGGGCCGCGCGGCTGACGACGCTGCGCCGCGCCGCGGGCGAGCGGCTCGCCCAGGCGGTGCAGGAGGAGCTGGCGGCGCTGGCGATGCCGTCGGCCGCCCTCGGCGTGCTGGTCGACCCGAAACCGCGCGGGCCGCACGGCGCCGACGACGTCACCCTGGTGCTCACCCCGCACTCCGGTGCCGAGCCGCGTCCGCTGGCCCGCGGGGCGTCCGGCGGCGAGCTGTCCCGGGTGATGCTGGCGCTCGAGGTCGCGCTCGCGGGCAGCGACCCCGTCCCGACGTTCGTCTTCGACGAGGTCGACGCCGGCGTCGGCGGCGCGGCCGCCGTCCAGATCGGCCGGCGCCTGGCGGCGCTGGCCCGCACCGCGCAGGTGGTGGTCGTCACGCACCTGCCGCAGGTGGCGGCGTTCGCCGACACGCACCTGGTCGTCCGCAAGGCGGACGACGGCCAGGTCACCAGCAGCGGCGTGCACCGGGTCGACGGCGAGGACCGCGTGCGCGAGCTGGCGCGGATGCTCGCCGGGCAGCAGGACTCCTCGTCCGCCCGCGAGCACGCGGCCGAGCTGCTCGCCCAGGCGGCCGCCGAACCCGTCTGACCGGCCGTCGAGCCGTGGCGGGGCTCACGCGGGCCGGGGCAGGGCCGCGCGGCCGGGCTGCACGGGACCGGCCCCGCCGCGTGGGACGATGGCCGACGATGAGACGCACGCTGTTCGGCCGCCGGCCACCCAGGACCACCGACCCCGGTGTCACCGGGACGGCTCGCGTCGACCCGCGCACCAAGGACCTCACCAAGCGGCTGCAGCCCGGTGACGTGGCGGTCATCAACCACGTCGACATCGACCAGGTGGCCGCCGACGCGCTCGTCGCGAAGCGTCCGGCCGCGATCGTCAACGCCGCTCCGAGCACGTCCGGGCGCTACCCGAACCGCGGGCCCGTCATCATCGTCGAGGCGGGTATCCCGCTCGTCGACGCCGTGGGCACCGAGGTGATGACCGCCGTCGAGGAGGGCCGCGCCGTCCGGGTCGACGGCAACGCCGTGTTCGTGGGCGAGAAGAAGGTCGCCGAGGGCGTCGAGCAGACCGACGCCACCGTCGAGGCCGACCAGCTCGAGGCGCGCGCCGGGCTCGCCGTGCAGATGGAGTCGTTCGCGGCGAACACGATGGAGTACCTGCGCAAGGAGCGCGACCTGCTCCTGGACGGCGTGGGCGTGCCGGACATCACCACCGACCTCGACGGCAAGCAGGTCCTCATCGTGGTGCGCGGGTACCACTACAAGGAGGACATCGCGACGCTGCGGCCCTACATCCGCGAGTACCGGCCGGTGCTCATCGGCGTCGACGGCGGCGCCGACGCGCTGCTCGAGGCGGGCTACAAGCCCTCGCTCATCGTCGGCGACATGGACTCGGTGTCCGACGCCGCGCTCACCAGCGGCGCCGAGATCGTCGTGCACGCCTACCGCGACGGCAACGCCCCCGGGCAGGAGCGGGTCGAGGCCCTCGGCGTCACCCCGGTCGTGTTCCCGGCCACCGGGACCAGCGAGGACGTCGCGATGCTGCTCGCCGACGACAAGGGCGCCGAGCTGATCGTCGCGGTCGGCACGCACGCCACCCTGGTGGAGTTCCTCGACAAGGGCCGCTCCGGCATGGCCTCGACCTTCCTGACCCGGCTGCGGGTCGGCGGCAAGCTCGTCGACGCCAAGGGCGTCTCGCGGCTGTACCGGCAGCGGATCTCGAACCTGCAGCTCGCGCTGCTGGTGCTCGCGGGGCTCGCCGCCCTGGGGGTGGCGCTCGCGTCCACCTCGGTCGGGCAGGCCTTCTACGCGCTCGCCGGCGGGTGGGTGCACGACGCGGTGCGGGTCGTCGTCGACTTCGTGACCGACCTCTTCTCGGGCGGGTCGTCGTCGCCGTGAACCCCGCCGCCCCGCACGGGGCCCGCCCCCGCCACGACGCCCCCCACCGAGCGGTCCGGAGGACCAGACACCGATGATCGACTTCCGCTACCACCTCGTGTCGCTGGTGTCGGTGTTCATGGCGCTCGCGATCGGCGTCGTGCTGGGCGCCGGCCCGCTGCGCGAGTCGCTCGGCGACACCCTGACCAGCCAGGTCCGCGCGCTGCGCGACGACAAGGAGGCGCTGCAGCAGGCCGTGGCCAACCGCGACGCCGACATCACCGGCCGCGACGAGCTGCTCGCCGGCCTCGGCGCGTCGCTGCTGCCCGGCCAGCTGGAGGGCCGCACGGTCGTCGTCGTCACCCTGCCGGGCGCGGACGCCGCGGCGCTCGAGCCGCTCACCACCGACCTCACCACGGCGGGCGCCACCGTCACCGGCACCGTGGCGGTGCAGCCCGCCTGGAGCGACCCCGAGCAGGCGGCGTTCCGGCGCGAGCTCGCCGGCCAGCTGGTGCAGTACCTCGACCCCCGTCCCGAGGCCTCGCTGGGCACCGAGGGCGAGCTGGCCGTGACGCTGGCCCGCTCGCTGGTGTCGACCGGCGGCGGCGCCCAGCGCCCCGCCCCGGCGCAGCAGGCGCTCGACGGCCTCGTGGCCGCCGAGCTCGTGACCGTCGAGCAGGAGCAGCCGGTGCTCGCCGACCTCGCCGTCGTCGTCGGCGGCTCGCCGGCCGACGCGGCCGGCTCCGGCGACGCCGACTGGACGCAGTCGGCGACCACCGCCCACCTGGCCGTGCTCGAGCAGCTCGACGGCGAGAGCCGCGGCGCCGTGCTCGCCGCCCCGCAGAGCGACGACGGCGAGGACGGCCTGCTCGCCGCGCTGCGTTCGGACGCCGATCTCACCGAGACCGTGTCGTCGGTCGACGGGCTGGCCGCGCCCGGCGCCCGGATCTCGGTCGTGCTCGCCCTGCGCGAGCAGGTCGAGGGGCGCGCGGGCCAGTACGGGACCGGCGGCAGCGCCCAGGCGGTCGTGCCGGCCTTCACCCCGCCCGCGACCGACGAGGTGCCGGACGGCACCACCTCGACCGACGGGACCTCGACCGACGGGACCTCGCCCGACGGGACCTCGACCGACGGGACGACCACGCCGGCCGACGGCGCGACGGGCGACCCCACCGGGGACGG
>NZ_BAAHAF010000149.1:0-50894 GCF_054777815.1 Angustibacter speluncae
CCGCGACCGCCCGCCGCCGCCGGGCGGAGGGCGCCGCGCTGCAGGCGATGGCGGTGCCGGCGCGCACCGTGCGGCGGGTCGGGCGGCTCGAGGACGCCCTCGTCCTGCTGCCGGGCCTGGTCGTCGGCGCGGTGGTGGCGGGGCTGGTCGCCACGACGTCCGGGCCGGTGCTGGCCGAGGTGACGGGTGCGAGCGAGGCCGTCGCCGGCCAGACCACCGCCGACGCGCTGTGGTGGCCCGTCGTGGCCGTCGCCGCGGGCACCGGGGTGCTCATGGCGCTGGTCGCGGTCGCCGTGACCGGTCCGCTGCGACGGCGCGACGTCGAGGGCGCGATGCGGGGCACCGCGTGAGCGCCGGCCACGTCGCCACCGCTGGGGCCGACGTGCGGCTCGAGGGCGTGGTGCACATCTACACCGACGCCTCGGGCGCCGACGTCGTCGCGCTGCGGGGCGTCGACCTCGAGGTGTCGCCGGGCGAGCGGGTCGCGCTCCTCGGACCGTCGGGCGCCGGCAAGTCGACCCTGCTCACCCTGCTCGGCGGCCTGGCACGGGCCAGCGCCGGCCGCGTGCTGCTCGACGGCGACGACCTGCGCACGCTGTCGCCGGGCGCCCTCACCCGGGTGCGGGCGGGCCGGGTCGGCACGGTGCTGCAGGGCGCCGGGCGCAACCTGCTCCCCTTCGCGACGCCGGCGCAGAACGTCGCCTTCGCGCAGCGCGCCGTGCCGCGGCGGCGGCGGCGCACCCTGCCCCGGCCGCTGGAGCTGCTGGAGGCCCTCGACCTCGCCGACCTGGCCCACCGTCCCCTGCGCGGGCTCTCCGGCGGGCAGCTGCAGCGGGTGGCGGTGGCGTCGGCGCTGGCGAACGGCCCGGGGCTGCTGCTCGCCGACGAGCCGACCTCGCAGCTCGACGCCGCCCAGCGCACCCACGTCCTCGACCTCGTCGACGCCGCCTGCGCGCGCTGGGGCACGACCGTGCTGGTGGTGACGCACGACCCCGAGGTCGCCGCGCGGTGGGGCCGCACCGTGACCATCCGCGACGGCCGGGTCGGGGCCGAGGGGCGGCACGGGCGCGACCTCGCGGTGGTCGGCGCCGACGGCTCGGTCCAGCTGCCCGACCGGCTGCGCACGTCGTGGCCGGCGGGCACGCTGGTCGACGTCGAGGAGGTCGGCGACGACCTCGTGCTGCGCCGGCACGAGGAGGGTGCGCCGTGACGTCCCCGCTCGAGCTGGTGGCCACCGGCGTCGTCGTCCGCCGGGCCCGGCGCGACGTGCTCGACCAGGTGTCGGTGCGAGCGTCGGCCGGGCGGATGCTGGCCGCCGTAGGCCCGTCGGGCTCGGGCAAGACCACGCTCCTCGGCGTGCTCTGCGGGCTCGTGCGCCCGGAGGCCGGCGAGGTGCGCGTCGGCACCGACCGGGTCGACGGCTCGACCGCGCAGCGGGCGCGGTTCGGGTTCCTGCTGCAGACGCACGCGCTGCTGCCGGTGCTCACCGCCGCCGAGAACGTCGAGGTCGCGCTGCGGGCCCGCGGGGTGCGTCCCGCCGACGCCGCGGCGGCCGCCCGGGAGGTGCTCGCCGACGTCGGGCTCGACCAGCACGCCGACCGGCTCGTCGAGCAGCTCTCCGGCGGGCAGCAGCAGCGGGTGGCGCTGGCCCGCGCGCTGGCCCCCCGACCGGACGTCGTCCTGGCCGACGAGCCCACGTCCGAGCTCGACTCGGCGACGCGCGACCGGATGGTCGACCTGCTCGAGTCGCACGCGCGGCGCGGCGCCGTCGTGGTGCTCGCCACCCACGACCCGGACGTGGCCGACCGGTGCGAGGACCGGGTCGACCTGCACGACGGACGGGTAGTACCCGCCCCCTAGTCGCCGGCGCCCCGGCTCCCCTGGTGCAGCTCGATCTCGACGCCGTCGGGGTCGGTGACGGTCAGGTGGGGCGCGGTGGCGCAGCGGTCGTCGCGCACGGGGTGGCCGGCCGCCTCGAGCCGGGCACCGAGGTCGTCGAGCGGCTCGGCGGTCCAGCAGCTGAGGCCCACCAGGGCCGCGGGCGACACCGGGTCGTCGGTCGAGCGCGGGCCGGCCGGCGGGTCGCCCTCGTGGGCGTGCAGGCCCACCGAACCACCGTCGCCCTCGGCGTGCAGCGGCCACCAGCCCTCGTGCACCGGGGGCGGACCGGTGAACCCGAGCCGGCGGAAGAACGGTTCCGAGCGGGCGGCGTCGGGCGTCCAGCACACCGCGACCACGTCGACCGGCGAGGGCTGCGGCTCGTGCGCGAGGTACCCGTGCAGGTCGCGCACCGGCTCGTTCAGCCAGACGCCGAGCCCGAACGGGTCGCGGACGGCACCCTGCACGGCGTACGCCTCGTCCCACGCCGCGACCTCGTACCCGTCGGCGCCCAGGCCGGCCGTCGCCGCGCGGGCGTCGTCGACGACGAAGGTGAGCGAGGTGCTCGCGGCCGGCACGCCGGTGACCGCCGTGCGGTCGGCCGCGTGCACGGCCGCGCGCCCGCGGCGACCGCGCAGGATCGCGAAACCGTCACCGACCGTGGTGATCTCGCGGCGCAGCCCGAGCAGGTCGAGGAACCGCACCATCGCCGGCGGGTCGGCGCTGAACCGGTACGGGCAGACGGTGAAGGGGGCGCTCATCGGGTCTCCTCCCGGGCGGGACGGGCCAGGTAGTCGTCGAGCGCCGCCTCCACCAGCGCCGACAGGGACACGCCCTCGTCGATCGCGCGGTGCTTCACCGCCCGCACCAGCTCCGGCGGCAGGTACACGTTGAACTGCGTCTTGGCAGGTCGCTCGGCCACGTGCCGACCGTACCCGCTTCCTAGATTACTAGCAAGCGAGCAAGCCCCACCGCTCCCGGAACGGGTCGGACCGCCGACCCGCGCAGGCGGGTCGACGGTCCGACGGGCGATCGGCAGGCGTCAGGGCTGCAGCAGCACCGCCACCGTCCGACCGGGGACGGTCACCGTGCCGGTGCCGGACGACCAGGTGGTGGTCCTCACCACCGGGTCGGAGCCGTTCGCCTGGACCGGCGACAGCTGCAGCGTCGCGCCGGCGAGGCCCGGCACCTGCTGCGACGTGGCCGTCGGCAGGGTGTTGAACACCACCAGCGCTCCCCGCAGCCGTGGGTCGACGTCCGTGCCGACGGTGTCGTCGACGCGCATGACGACCACGCCGGGCGTGGCGGACGCGGTGCCGCTCAACGGGAACGACACCTTCTGCTGGATCAGGTCGGACTCGCCGAGCCGCAGCAGCGGGGTCTCGGTGCGCAACCGCAGGAGGTCCTGCGCCTGCGCCGAGGCCTGCTGCACCTGCGCCGCGGTCGGCTTCAGCGACGGGTCGGCCAGCAGCGGCTGCTGGTACGACCACTTGTCCTGGTTGTCGGCAGCCGGCGGGAGGCCGTGGCCGAAGCCGTTGTCCTCGCCGGTCCAGTCGAGGGTGTTGAACCAGTCGCCGGAGTCGTAGCTGTTGCGGTCCAACGACTTGCTGCGCAGCAGGTCGGCACCCGCGTGCCAGAACGACGGCGTCTGCGACAGCGCCGTGGTGGCCAGCGACAGGGTGTTCATCCGGATCCGCTCGTCCATCGGCGTGCTCTGCGGGAGCTTGTAGGTCAGTGCGTCCCAGAGCGTCTCGTTGTCGTGGGCGTCGACGTAGGTGACCACCTCGACCGGTTCGTCGGCGTAGCCGGCGGGCGAGCCGTTGTAGTCGACCTGGTCGCCGCGCACGAGCACGCCCGCGGTGCTGGTGAACTCGTACGACCGCAGGTTGCCGACCAGGCCGAGCTGCACCAGGTCGGTGGCGTTCGCCTTGCGCGCGGCGTCGGTCTCGGCCGGGTTCGCACCGGCGTCGCCGTTCGGGTCGCCGAACAGGCCGGACCCGAAGCCCTGGACGCGCGGGTTCTCGTCGAACGGCCCACCGCCGCGGACGGCGTCGCGCAGCCGGTCGGAGAACGTCCCGATGCCGGTGCCCCCGAGCTGGCCCTGCGTCGCCTGCTCGAACCGCGCGTTGTTCGCCACCTCGCCGAAGTTCCAGCCCTCGCCGTAGAGGTAGATCGACTTCCCGTCGACGCCGTCCTTCGCGAGCGTCAGCCGGTCGAGCGCGGCGCGCACGTCGAGCATGTTCTGCTTCGAGTGGTGGCCCATCAGGTCGTACCGGAAGCCGTCGACCTTGTACTGCTTGGCCCACAGCACGGTCGCGTCCACCATCGCCTTGCCCGCCATCGCGTGCTCGGTGGCGATGTTCTGGCA
This sequence comes from Angustibacter speluncae, assembly GCF_054777815.1. NCBI lineage: Bacteria > Bacillati > Actinomycetota > Actinomycetes > Kineosporiales > Kineosporiaceae > Angustibacter > Angustibacter speluncae. The sequence goes on from NZ_BAAHAF010000149.1 coordinate 4,247, forward strand.
GCAGGTGGAGGTCTCGACCGCACCGGTGGTCGCGTTCAGCCGGTGGTAGTAGCCCGGCACGACCTTGTCCAGCACCGAGGTCTGCGCCTGGCCGGAGCTCGAGGTGTGGTTGTACACCTGGTCGAGCACGACCCGCAGCCCGTCGGCGTGCAGCGCACCGACCATCGTGCGGAACTCCTGCACCCGCGAACCGCCCTGCGGCGCAGTCGCGTACGAGCCCTCCGGCGCCATCCAGTGGTACGGGTCGTAGCCCCAGTTGAAGCCGTCGCGCGCCGCGACCGCGGTCACGCAGGCCTGCTGCTGGTCCGAGTCCGGCGGGAGCGAGGCCAGGTCGCACGCCGGCACGGCCTGGGCCGCCCGGTCCTCCTCGATCGAGGTGATGTCGAAGGTCGGCAGCAGGTGCACGGTGTTCAGGCCGGCGTCGGCTAGCTCGCGCAGGTGCGCGCGCCCGTCACCCTCGTCGGCGAAGGCGAGGTAGGTGCCGCGGTGCGCCGCGGGCACGGTGTCGTCCCCGATCGAGAAGTCGCGCACGTGCAGCTCGTAGATGGACGAGTCGACGGCGCGCTCCAGCTCGGGCGACGGCGTGGTGCGCCACTGCTGCGGCGCGAGCGCCGGGTCGGCCAGGTCGACCGCGATCGACCGCGTCGAGTTCAGCGTGAGCGCCACCGAGTAGGGGTCGGTCACCCGGTTGACCTCGACCTTCCCGGTGGTCGGCGCGTACACCGTGACCTCGTAGAGGTACTGGGCGTTCTTCCACAGCGGCAGCCCCTGCACCGACCAGATGCCGTGCCGGTCGCGGGTGGTCTGCACCCGGCGCGGCTCGGCGTCACCGGAACCAGGGCTGCCGTGCTGCCACACCAGCAGGTCGACGTCCTTGGCCGTCGGCGCCCAGAGCGCGTAGGTCGGGACGTTCTTCTTCCAGGTCAGGCCGAGCGGACGCGTCGCCGCCCCGGGGTACAGGTCGTCGAGCACCCCCGGCACCTGCACCGACGTGGCGTCGCGCAGCGTGCCGCTGCTGTCGTACTGCGCCACCGCGACCTGGCCCGTGAGGATCTCGCCCGCCTCGCGCGCCGTGCGGCGGTCGAGCCGCAGCGCGAGGTACCCGGTGAGGTGCGGGAACCGCTCGGTCACCTCGGCCGGCAGACCGGCCGGGTCGTACGTCAGCGGCGCGCTCGTGCCGCCGGTGACGGTCTCGGCGTCGAGCCCGAGCCCGCCCTCCGGAGCGTGGTGCAGGCGCCAGCGCAGCGTCTGCGGCGACAGGCCCGGCGGCACGGCGTCGGCCGGCCACGCCACCAGGTCCGTGGTCACCCAGTGCGCCTTGGCCTGCGACAGGTCCGGCTGGACCCCCGGTGCCGCCGACGTCACCGTCAGGACGTGGGTGGCGACGTCGTAGGAGAACCGCACGACCGTCCCGGCGGCGACGGAGAACCCGATGTTGGCGCCGCCCGCGGCACCGCCCGCGCCGTAGTTCTCGTCCCACGCCAGGCCGTGGGCCACCTTGACCTCGTAGCTCCCCGCCGGGAGCTCCGCCGTCGCGTAGGTCGCGGTGCCGTCGCCCTCGGGGTCGATCAGCCAGCCGCGCATGCAGTCCGGCGCCCAGTCCGACGAGCAGCCGAGCTCGGACTGGAAGCTGCCGGCGAGCGTCATGATCGGGCCCTGCGCGTCGGAGGTGACGAAGTGCCGGGCGTGCTCGTAGTAGAAGCTCACCGGACCCGCGGGAGCGGTGTAGCCGATGTTGCCGCCGTTCGGCGCGCCGCCGGCTCCGTAGTTCTCGTCCCAGCTGTTGTCGATCGCCGCCTTGTAGGCGTACGGGGCCGCAGGCAGCTCGTAGGTGCCCTTCCAGATCTCGTCGTCCGCGTCGAGACCCAGCTGCGCCTGCGCGCAGTCCGGCTGCCAGTCGCCGCCGCAGCCCATCTCGGAGTTGTGGTCACCGGGGACCGACACCGCGTCGGGCTGGGTCACCGGGCCGACGCCGCCACCGCCGTCGTCGCCGCCTCCGGTCGCGGGGTCGCCGACCACGCCGTACCCGCTGCTCGCCGACAGCCGTCCCTTGGAGTCCTCGAGCACCGCGCGGTACTCGAGCAGGGTGCCCTTCGGGAACGCGTCGGTGTCGCGCACGTCGTGGAACACGCGGTAGGGCGCGTTGTCGTCGGTGCCGAGGTAGGTCCAGTCCTGCGTGCCCACAGGGCGGTAGCCGAACGAGACCTGCGCGTACGCGTTCGCGGGCACCGCGGCAGCGATCTCGGCGCGACCGCCGACGACGGCACCCGCGGACGGCGAGGTCAGGAACACCGCCGGCGCCTGCTGGCCGGCGTGCACCGGCTTGGTGGCCTTGAAGACCTGCACCGACAGCGGCGGCACCGAGACGGTGACGCGTCCCTCGCGGTCGGTGGTGAGCCGCGAAGACGTGCCGTACACCGGCGCGAAGGCGCCGTTGCGCGAGTACGTGGCCAGCGTCGCCGACCTCGCCTGCGTCGCGTTGTTCGCGACGACCAGGTACTCGACCGGACGCTTGTCGCGCGAGATGCGGCTGAAGGCGTAGATGCCGGCCTCGGACGAGGCGTACCGGTGCACCTGGGCGCCGTCGGCCAGGGCGGGGTGCTGGTCACGCAGCGCGGCCAGCTGCGAGATCGCCTGGAACAGCGTGTGGTTCGTGTCGTAGCGGTCGCGTGACCCGCTCGCACCGGCGATCACCGGGTTGTCGTTGTACTCCGTCACCTGGCTCGCGAACAGCGACTCGCGGGCGTCCTTGTCGCCGCCGTCGCCGATCAGGCCCTGCTCGTCGCCGTAGTAGACGACCGGCTGGCCGCGGGTGAGGTACATGAGCTCGTGCGCCAGCAGGTCGCGGTCGAGCAGGTCGGCGCCGGTGGCGCCACCGTCGGCGAGGAACTTGCCGATGCGGCCCATGTCGTGGTTCCCGAGGAACGTGGGCAGCTGGTAGGCGTTCGAGTCCGTGTCGGTGTACCAGTCGTCGCCCGCGTACAGGTCGCGCAGGCCGGTCGTCGCGCCACCCTTGGCGAACTCGGTCGCCTTCGCCTGGAAGGCGAAGTCGAGGGTCGCGGGCAGGGTGCCCTCGGTGGTGTACCGGCTCATGAACTCCGGGTTCGCCTCGAACACCTCGCCGAACATGAAGAAGTCGTCGTTGCCGGCAGCGTGCGCGGCGTCCATGACGGTCGGGGAGAACTGCTTCCAGAACTCCATGTCGACGTGCTTGACGGTGTCGATGCGGAAGCCGTCGATGCCGAACTCGGCCCAGGTGGAGTAGACCTCGCCCATCGACTCGACCACCTGCGGGTGCTCGGTGAACAGGTCGTCCAGGCCGATGAAGTCGCCGTACTCGCTCGACTCGCCGGCGAAGGTCGAGTCACCGCGGTTGTGGTAGAGCGTCGGGTCGTTCAGCTCGGCCGGCACCTTGACGGTGCGGTCCGCCTCGGAGCGGAAGACCGGGGTGTAGGGGAAGGACGTCGCGGCGTCGAGCTCGGGGAAGGTGCCGGTGCCCGCGTAGTCGCGGTCGTCGAACTCCTCGCCGGCTGCGTCGCGGTAGGGCGCGGTCGCCTTGTCGACGTAGGTGTACTGGCCCTCCTCGTAGTCGATGACGTCCGCGGTGTGGTTGGTGATGATGTCGAAGAACACCTTCATGCCGCGGGCGTGCGCCGCGTCGACCAGCTGCTCCATCTCCTCGTTGGTGCCGAGGTGCGGGTCGATCTGGGTGAAGTCGGTGATCCAGTAGCCGTGGTAGCCGGCGCTCGCCTGCGCGCCGGCGCCCTGCACGGGACGGTTCTTGAACGACGGCGTGAGCCAGATCGCCGTGGTGCCGAGCGACTCGATGTAGTCGAGCCGGTCGATCACGCCGGCCAGGTCGCCACCGTGGTAGAAGCCCTTGTCGGTGGGGTCGAGCCCGGTGACCATCCGGTCGCCGACGAGCCCGCCGGTGTCGTTCGTGGTGTCGCCGTTGGCGAACCGGTCGGCCATCAGGAAGTAGAAGCGCTCGTCGGTGAGCGGCTCGCGCAGCGAGTCCCGGGCCAGGTCGCGGTCGGCGGGCTCGTCCGGCCCGGACAGCTCGGTCGGCCGGATGCCGAGGCGGTGGGTGCCGTGGTCGTAGGTGAGCTCGAGGGTGGCCGGACCCCGCAGCACCAGCGGGATGTTCGGCCCGTCCTCGACGCCACCGGCGCCGTAGTTCTCGTCCCAGCCGCCGCCGATGGCCACCTTGAGGTCGTACGACCCGGCGGGGACGTCGAACGTGCGGGCGAACACGCCCGGCTGCCCGTCGACGGGGGCCAGCGCGGTGGCCTCGCAGCCGGGGTCCCAGTCGCCGGCGCAACCGAGCTCGGACTGCACCGAGCCGGCGAGCACCACCCGGGTGGGCACCGGGGTGTGGTCCGCGCTGGCCGCGGGGGGCAGGGCCGCGAGCAGGCCGGCCGCCAGGGCCGGGGCGAGGAGCGCGGTCAGGCGCAGGCGGGCAGGACGAGCCATGGTGCACTCCAGGTGGACGCCGGTGTCCGGGTGTTTCCGGGGATGCGGAGAACGTACGCCGCGGGTCCCGCAAAGGGAAGACTCTGCTTGCAAGAACTTGCAGCACCCGCTCGCGAGGTCAGCGCGCCCGCGCGACCCGCCCCTCGTCCCACACCGGCTCCGCCGACTCCTCGACCCGCCCGTCGGCGCGGAAGACGAGGAACCGGTCGAACCCGCGCGCGAACCAGCGGTCGTGCGTCACCGCCACCACGGTGCCCTCGAACGCGTCCAGCGCCTGCTCGAGCGCCTCGGCCGAGTCGAGGTCGAGGTTGTCGGTCGGCTCGTCGAGCAGGAGCAGCGTCGCGCCGCTCAGCTCGAGCAGCAGGATCTGCAGCCGCGCCTGCTGGCCGCCGGAGAGGCTGTCGAACGCCTGCTCCGCGGCGCCGGCCAACCCGTACCGGTCCAGCGCCCGGCTCGCCGGCTCGCGACCCATGCCGTCGCGGTGCTCGTCGCCGCGGTGCAGCACGTCGAGCAGCGTCCGGCCCTGCAGGTCCGGCCGGGTGTGGGTCTGGGCGAACCACCCCGGCCGCACCCGCGCACCGAGCCGGACGGCACCGGTGTGGCTCACCGGCGCGACGACCACGTCGCCGACGGGACGGTGCTCCGGATCCGGGTCGGAACCGCCCGCCGCGAGCAGCCGCAGGAAGTGCGACTTGCCCGACCCGTTCGACCCCAGGACGGCGACCCGGTCGCCGAACCAGATCTCGGCGTCGAAGGGGTGCATCAGCCCGGTCAGCTCGAGCCCCTCGGCCACGACGGCGCGCTTGCCGGTGCGCCCGCCCCGCAGGCGCATCGTGACCTTCTGCTCGACCGGACGCGCCTCGGGCGGTCCGGCGTCCTCGAACCGGCGCAGCCGCGTCTGGGCCGCGCGGTACTGCGAGGCGAGGTCGTCGTTGTAGGCGGCCTTCTGCTTGTACCGCAGCACCAGCGCCTTGAGCTTGGCGTGCTCCTCGTCCCAGCGGCGGCGCAGCTCGTCGAGCCGGGCGTTGCGCGCCTCGCGCGCCTCGTGCCAGGTGCCGAACGGGCCGGGGTGCACCCACACCGTCGAGCCCGCGGCGCCCGGCTCCAGCGTCGCCACGCGGGTGGCGACGCGGCCGAGCAGCTCGCGGTCGTGGCTGACCAGCAGCACGGTCTTCGGGCTCTCGACCAGGCGCTGCTCGAGCCACTGCTTGCCGGGCACGTCGAGGTAGTTGTCGGGCTCGTCGAGCAGCAGCACCTCGTCCGGGCCGCGCAGCAGCGCCTCGAGCACCAGCCGCTTCTGCTCGCCGCCGGACAGCGTGCGCACCTCGCGCCAGCGCGCCCGCTCCCACGGGACGCCGAGCGCCGCGACCGTGACGGTGTCCCAGAGCGTCTCGGCCTCGTACCCGCCGGCGTCGGCGTAGTCGGCGAGCGCGTGGGCGTAGGCCATCTGCAGCGGCTCGGTGTCGTCGTCCATCAGCGCGAGCTCGGCGGCGTCGACCGCCGCGACGGCAGCGCGCAGCGGCGCCGGCGCGACGCCGACGAGCAGGTCGCGCACGGAGGTGTCGTCGCGCACGGAGCCGACGAACTGCCGCATCACGCCGAGGCCGCCGCTGCGGGTGACGGCACCCCCGTCCGGCACCAGGTCGCCGGCGACGATCCGCAGCAGCGTGGTCTTGCCTGCCCCGTTCGGGCCGACCAGGGCGGTGCGCGAGCCGTCGCCGACGCGCAGCGAGACCTCGTCCAGCAGCGGCCGCCCGTCGGGCAGCGAGAACGAGACCGCGTTGACGTCGACGTGGCCCATGCGTCGAGGATCCCGCAGACGCGTCCGCCCGCCCACCGGTTTCCGGGGGCGGCCGGGTGGCGCAGGGTGGCCGGTCGCGGTCAGTCGCGGTCGAGGAACGCCAGCACGTTCGCGCCGAACAGCGGCGAGGTGGTGATGTCGTAGTGCGTCGTGCCCGGGACGATCGCGAGCGCGTGCCCGCCTGCTGGACGGCCCGAGCCGTCCCAGCCGCCGTCGCGCAGCCCGCCGTCGAGAAGCGCGAACACCTCGACGAAGTGCCGCGGCGGCGCCATGTCGGCGTCGGCCGCCATCACCAGGGTGGGCACCTGGAGCCCGCGGACGTCCTCGGTCGCGTCGAGCGGCTCGGCCATGAACGCGCCGATCTTGTCGAGCAGACGGGGGAAGTCCTCGGGCCGCGGGTTGACCCGCTGGTGCAGCTCGTACATCGGGTCTGCTTCATGAACTCCGCTGCGGCAGCGTTCACCTGCCCCTGCTGCTCCCTGATCGCGGGGTCGATCGCGTCGTGGGTGAGGTTCACCGAGCACATGACCAGGCGACGCACCACCTGCGGGTGGCGCACGGCGACCTGCAGGGCGACACCGCCGCCGAGCGAGTAGCCGACCACGTCGACCTGGCCGAGACCGAGGTGCTCGACGAGCGCCGCGACGTCGTCGGCCATCGTCTGCGTCGAGAGGGGGCGGTCGACGTCGGCCGTGCGACCGTGGCCCTGGAGGTCGACGAGCACCACCTGGTGCCGCTCGGTGAGCGCGGGCAGCAGGTGGTCGAACCCCTCGCCGCTCATCAGCCCGCCGTGCAGCAGCACCAGCGGCACACCCTCGCCGTGCACCTCGTGGTAGAGGCTGATGCCGTTGACGTCCGCGTAGGCGCCGTTGCGCTCGCTCATCGTCCCGCTCCTCGATCTCGTGGTCCGTCAGCCCGTTCCGGGCTCCACGCCAGAACAGACCGCACCCCGGCCGCGAACTCGTCGGCCGGGGTGCGGGTGGGGCGGTGCCAGGTCAGAGGCGGTCCTCGTCGACGACGTGCACCGCCGCCTCCTCGGCGCTGGCGGCACCGCCGTCGATGCCGACGTCGGTGGCGACGGAGTCCTTCTCGGCGTCCTCGTGGGCGCCCTCGTCCGGGGCGACGAGCCGGCCCGCGCGCACGTCGCCGACCTGGTCGTCGACGACCTCGCCGTCGGTGTCGCTGGTGTCGCCGATGCCGTCGTCGTCGGGGTCCCGCCGGTCCCAGACCTCGGGCTCCTCCTCGGCCAGCCGCTCCTCGAGCGTCTCGCCCTCCTCGCTGTTGCGGGGCTTCTCCGGGGGCGAGTAGCTGGTGTCCATGATGTCGTCCTGGTCGGGCCCGTCCAGGGTGTTGTCGAAGTCCGGGATCGACTCGCCGGGCTGGTCGGGGTCGCCCTCGGGCTGGTACACGTCGTCGGAGATCTCGCTCATCCCCCGACCGTGCCACGGGACGCCCACCCCCGCGACCGCGGGCGTCAGTAGAAGGTGCCCACCACGTCGACGACGACGTGCACCGACGTCGAGCGATTGGTCACCGTGAAGTCCATCCCGCTCATCGACGTCGCCGTCGACGCCGCGACCGGCACCACCTCGTTCGGTGCGAACGTCAGCGCGGACGTCACCGGTTGGTCGCCCGCCCACCACGGCGAGCCGGACGACGCCTGGAGGTACCCGTTCGACGTCGCCCCCACGGCCGTGAGGTTCACCAGCGCCGTCACGGCCGGGCCGGCTGCACGCAGCGGAACCACCGCGTCGGAACGGTCGCGCAGCGCGCCGCCCCCGGCGGTCCTGGTGTCGAGCAGACGGTGCTGGGTCGCCGGCCGGAACCGCTGCCCGTCCGCAGACGACCCGTAGAAGCCGACGACGTCGACCACGACGTGCGCCGAGCCGCCCGCGGTCCGGACGGACACCCACGACGTGCCGGACGCATCTCGGCGCACCGGCACGATCGCTCGCGCCGAGACGGTTTGCCCCGGGGCGAAGTTGAGGTTCGACACCGTCGGGGCGGGGCCGTCACCCGACCACACCGTCGCGAACCCCGCCCCCGTCGGCGCGACCACCGTGAGGACCACCTCGGCAGCGGCGTACGTGGGCCACCCGGGCGCCGTCAGGGCGACCGGGACGGTCGACGGTGCTGGCGCGCCGGTGGTCCGGCTGTCGTAGGCCCGTGACGGTGGCTGGCGCAGGTACCCACCACCCGCGGGGCCAGTCACGGTCGAGTAGTAGCCCTGCACGTCCACCACGAGGTCGACGGTGCCGACCGCGTTGCGCAGGTCGACGAGTCCGCCCGCGCCGACCGCGACCACCACCTGGTTCGCACGGGTGTGGCCCGGCTCGACGTTGAGCTGCGACGTCGCCGGGACGGCCTCTCCCCCGGGGTAGGCGGTGACCCAGGTGCCGGCCGTCGAGGACACCCCCGTGACGTTCAGCACGACGGCAGACACCCCGCTCGCCGGCACACCGGCACGACCGGTGACGGGGACGGAGAGCACCTCGCCCGGCCCCAGGCGGGCCCGCGGCGAGGACGTCCGGGTGTCCGCGAGCCGCGCTGGTGGCACCGCGGTGAAGAGGCCCTCGTTGCCCGAGGGCACGGGCAGCGGCCCGGTCACGACGACCGATGACGGCTCGGACACGGTGTCGCGGACGACCGCGCGCGTCCGGTACGCACACGTCGTCGGATAGGTCAGGGTCTCGTCGAGGAAGTCCCGGCCCGACGCCTGCAACACCTCCCACGGGCCTGCGGCGCAGGATCGCTCGACGCGCAGCAGGTACGCGCCGGTCTCCTGGACGTGGACGAGGCCGCGTGCGGCCCGGACGAGCGCCGCGGGCGCGGACGGAGGGGGGAGCACCTCGACGCGCAGGATCTGCTGGTGCGTCCCGACACCCGTCCCGTCGGGGGTTGCGAGCACCACTCGCACGTCGAGGGGGGTCGGGGCGCCGAGGGTCAGACCGACCGTGCAGGTCGCACCCGGCGCCAGCGTGGTCCCTGCGCACCCGTCGGACCGGATCGCGGAGGTACCGAGCCCGCCGGGCACCAGCTCCTGCAGCGTCGACGCCCCCAGGACCTGCGGACCGGAACCCTCGTTGCGCAGCATCACCGTCGCCGTCACGTCCTCGCCGACCAGCGCAACCGGCTGCGCCGGGGTGGTCGACGAGGTCGCCACGAACGGCACGGCGCTGTTCCAGCGGACCACGCCGTCGGCCGTGCGCGCGTTGGTGCAGGTGGCGGTGTAGTCCACCGCGAGCGAGGTGATCGCCCCGTCCGGCGCCCGGAGCACCTCGAGCACCGTCGCGGTCCCCTGCGGCAGGCTGCAGCGGGTCGCGTTGAGGATCATCTGGGCGGTGCCCGGCGGCGGCGTCAGCCCTCCGTACGTGCCGTAGGAACGTCCGGCTGCCAGCTCGTCTCCGGCGGGGGGCACCAGACGGAACGTCGCGTACGGGTTGGACGACTGCAGAAGCACCCCGCCGCCCGCCAGCGACGTGAAGCGCACCGTGTCACGTGCCACCGCCTGGGACCGCAGGGTCGGTTCCCAGTTCGTGGCCGAGTACCGCTGGAAGACGACAGTCGTCGTCGCCGCGGAGGCGGGCGCGGTCGCCGCCAGCCCGGAGAGCAACAACGCCGCCAGCGCCACCGCGGTCGTCGTCAGCCGCCGCCACCCTCGTCCCCCGGTCACTCGCGCAGCGTAGGGACACCGATCGCGTTGTGTCCGGCGATTCCGGCGAGACGGACGATCCGGCTCAGGACGAGCGGCCGAGCAGCTCCTCCAGCTGCGCCAGGTCGGGGTCGCGCAGCCCGGCCGCGTCGTGCCGCCACCACACGTCCGGGTACACGAGACGGCCGGTCATCCAGTCCTCCCAGGCGTCCAGCAGCGCGACCTGGAAGGCACGGTCGGGCGTCCGGACGCTCGCCGGCGCGAAGCCGCGCGCGCTCGCCTGCTCGAACCCGCGCGGCCCGTAGTAGCGGGGGCTGCCCTCGAGGAACACGGCGGCGGCCCCCAGCTCGCGCGCCCGGGCGAGCGCGGCGGCGACGAGCGCGGTGCCGACGCCGCCGCCCTGGTGCGCGGGCAGCGTCGACAGCGGGCTCAGCACCAGCACGTCGACGAGCGCCCGCCGGGCGTCGACCCACCCGGGGCTGAGGCCCACGTGCCCCACCACCACGCCGTCGTGCTCGGCGACCAGGGACGCGCGGACCAGGTCCTCCTCGTCCAGGGCGGCCCAGATCCGCGCGACGTCGTCGCCCTCGGCCCCGAACGCCTCGCGGAGCAGGTCGAGCACGTCGGGCAGGTCCTCGGGACGCGCGTCCCTCACGTCGGTCACGCCCGGCACGCTGCCGCAGCGGGCGGGACCACGTCCACCCGGTTCGGCGCGCACCCGCTCGCGACGTCGCGCACGTCGTGGCGTGCGCGAGGTGACGACCAGGTGCGCGACGTCAGAGCGTCTCGCGCACGGCCCGGGTCGTGCGCGCCCGCTCGGCGAGCTCGGCGTCCGGCGGGTACACGACCTCCTCGAGGGACAGGCCGTGCGCGGGCATCACCACGACCGCGGGGTCGCGCCGGCGCGCAGCGAGCACCTCGGACGGCCACTCGACGCCGCGGTGCCCCTCCCCCACCGGCACCACCGCACCGACGAGGAACCGCACCATCGAGTGGCAGAACGCGTCGGCGGCGACCTCCGCCTCCAGGACGCCGTCGACGGTCCGCTCCCAGCGGTACCGCAGCAGGGTGCGCACGGTGGTGCGGCCGTCGCGGGCCTTGCAGAACGCGGCGAAGTCGCGCAGCCCCTCCAGCCGGCGGGCGGCGGCGTCCATGGCGGCGACGTCGAGCGGGTCGCGCAGCACGACGGTGTCGCGGCGGCGCAGCGGGTCGGCGTCGCCGGGACGGTCGTGCAGCCGGTAGCGGTAGCGACGGGCGAGCGCGGAGAACCGGGCGTCGAACCCCGCCGGCGCCACGGCGACCCGGCGCACCCGCACGTCAGCCGGCAGCACGCCGTTCAACCGGGTGACGGCGGCGTCCTCGGGACGCCGGTCCGAGCGGCCGGGGACGGCCTCCCACCCGGCCGGGTCGACGTCGAGGTGGCACACCGCGCCCCGCGCGTGCACCCCGGCGTCGGTGCGCCCGGCGACGGTGAGCGAGACCGACGGCACGCGGAGCACGGTCGCCAGCGCCGACCCCAGCACGTCCTCGACGGTGCGCCGCCCCGGCTGGGCGGCCCACCCGGAGAAGTCGGTGCCGTCGTAGGCGAGGTCGACCCGCAGCCGCAGGGACGGCACGAGCCCGGCACCCCCCTCGGGGGCGCCGGGCTCGTGGACGTCGCTCACGTCGGTGCCGACGTGGTGGTGCTCAGGCCTTGCTGTCGGACTCGTCGATCGCCTCGGTGGCCTCGTCCTCGGCGGCGTCGGCCGCAGCGGCGGCGTCGGCGGCGTCGTCGCTGCCCGGGGCCGCGTCCTGCGCGTCCTCGGCGTGGCCCTCGGCCTCGGCGGCGGCGTCGACGGTGCCCTCGACGTCACCCTCCTCGTGCGCCTCCTCGGCGGCGGCCTCCGCGGCCTCGGCCTCGGCGGCGGCCTTCGCGGCCTTGGTCGAGCCCTTCGAGTCCTTGGCGGCGCGCTTGGTGGCGGCCTCCGCCTCGGCCACGGTGGCCTTCTTCGCGACCGGCTCGAGCACCAGCTCGATGACCGCCATGGGGGCGTTGTCGCCCTTGCGCGGGCCGATCTTGGTGATGCGGGTGTAGCCGCCCTGGCGCTCGGCCATGGCCGGCGCGATCTCGGTGAACAGGAAGTGCACGACGGACTTGTCGCGCACGACCGTCATCACCCGGCGGCGCGAGGCGAGGTCGCCCCGCTTGGCGAAGGTGATCAGGCGCTCGGCGAGCGGACGCAGCCGCTTGGCCTTGGCCTCGGTGGTGGTGATCGAGCGGTGGTCGAACAGCTGGGTGGCGAGGTTCGCCAGCATCAGCCGCTCGTGCGCCGGACCGCCGCCGAGCCGCGGACCCTTGGTGGGGGTAGGCATGGTTCTTCGTCTCCTCGGTGTGGGCCGCCGCTCTCACGCGCACGACCCGGGGGTCAACGGACCGGACGGGTCAGTACTGCTCGTCCTCGACGTAGGTCGTGTCGTCGTCGTAGCTGTCGACGACCGCGCTCGGGTCGAACCCGGGCGGGCTGTCCTTGAGCGCCAGGCCCATGCCGACCAGCTTGGCCTTGACCTCGTCGATCGACTTCGCACCGAAGTTGCGGATGTCGAGCAGGTCGGCCTCGCTGCGGGCGACGAGCTCGCCCACGGTGTGGATGCCCTCGCGCTTGAGGCAGTTGTACGAGCGGACCGTCAGGTCGAGCTCCTCGATCGGCAGCGCCAGGTCGGCGGCCAGGGCGGCGTCGGTCGGCGAGGGGCCCATGTCGATGCCCTCGGCCTCGACGTTGAGCTCGCGGGCCAGGCCGAACAGCTCCACCAGCGTCTTGCCGGCCGAGGCCATGGCGTCGCGCGGCTGGGTGGACGGCTTGGTCTCGACGTCGACCACGAGGCGGTCGAAGTCGGTGCGCTGCTCGACGCGGGTCGCCTCGACCTTGTACGTCACCTTCAGCACGGGCGAGTAGATCGAGTCGACCGGGATGCGGCCGATCTCGGCGTCGCCCGACTTGTTCTGGACGGCGGAGACGTAGCCGCGACCGCGCTCGACGGTCAGCTCCATCTCGAGCTTGCCCTTGCCGTTCAGGGTGGCCAGGTGCAGGTCGGGGTTGTGCACCTCGACGCCGGCCGGCGGGGCGATGTCGGCGGCGGTGACCGCGCCGGGGCCCTGCTTGCGCAGGTACATCACCACGGGCTCGTCGTGCTCGGACGAGACGACCAGGGTCTTGAGGTTGAGGATGATCTCGGTGACGTCCTCCTTGACCCCGGACAGGGTGGAGAACTCGTGCAGCACCCCGTCGATGCGGATGCTCGTGACCGAGGCACCCGGGATGGACGACAGGAGCGTGCGGCGCAGGGAGTTGCCGAGGGTGTAGCCGAAGCCCGGCTCGAGCGGCTCGATGACGAACCGGGAGCGGTGCTCGGAGAGGGTCTCCTCGGACAGGGTGGGGCGCTGGGCGATCAGCACTGTGCTTCGTTCCTTCCTTCGCAGGGCCCGCTATATGACCCTGGCGCTGCCCCTTGCGGGGCGACCGGTGCGGCATCGGTCCGCCGCACCGGTACGGGCACCGGCGCCGTCCGCGGGGGACGGCGCCGGGCACCGGACGATCAGCTCACTTGGAGTAGAGCTCGACGATCAGCTGCTCCTGGACCGCGGTGTCGATGACCTCGCGGGCGGGCAGGGCGTGCACGAGGACGCGCATCTTGTCGGACTGCACCTCGAGCCACGCCGGCACCGGACGCTCGCCGGCCTCGGCGCGGGCGATGACGAACGGCGTCATCTCCCAGGACTTCTCCCGGACGGTGACGATGTCGTTCTCGCTCACCCGGAAGCTGGGGATGTCGACCTTGTGGCCGTTCACCAGGATGTGGCCGTGGCGCACCAGCTGGCGGGCCATGTCGCGGGACTTGGCCATGCCCGAGCGGTAGACCACGTTGTCGAGGCGGGACTCCAGGATGCGCAGCAGGTTCTCACCCGTCTTGCCCTGACGCCGGTTCGCCTCCTCGTAGTAGCCGCGGAACTGCTTCTCGAGGACGCCGTAGATGCGCGCGCACTTCTGCTTCTCGCGCATCTGCAGCAGGTACTCGGACTCCTTGGTGCGCGCGCGGCCGTGCTCACCCGGGGGGTACGGACGCAGCTCGATCGGGCACTTCGGCCCGTCGCACTTGGAGCCCTTGAGGTAGAGCTTCACCTTCTCGCGGCGGCAGCGCTTGCAGTCAGCGCCGGTGTATCGCGCCATGGTCGATCAGTCTCCTTCTTCTGCTCGGCCGGTCAGACGCGGCGACGCTTGGGCGGGCGGCAGCCGTTGTGCGGGCTGGGGGTGACGTCCTGGATGGACCCCACCTCCAGGCCGGTGGCCTGCAGCGAGCGGATGGCGGTCTCGCGGCCGGAGCCGGGACCCTTGACGAACACGTCGACCTTGCGCATGCCGTGCTCCTGGGCACGGCGCGCGGCGGCCTCGGCGGCCATCTGCGCGGCGAACGGCGTCGACTTGCGCGAGCCCTTGAAGCCGACCTGGCCGGCGGAGGCCCACGAGATCACCGCACCGCTGGGGTCGGTGATCGAGACGATGGTGTTGTTGAAGGTGCTCTTGATGTGCGCCTGGCCGTGGGAGACGTTCTTCTTCTCCTTGCGGCGCGGGCGGCGCGCACCGGAAGCCGTGCGGCTCTTGGGGGGCATGGGCTGGTTCTCTCCTGAAGGATCCGGGGTGCCCGGGCGGCGGTGCCGCGGTCGGGCGGGAAGGGTGGGCGCGTTCGGTTCGTCTCACGCGACCTGAGATGGACCTACTTGCGCGCGGCCTTCTTCTTGCCGGCGACGGTGCGCTTCGGACCCTTGCGGGTACGGGCGTTGGTCTTGGTGCGCTGACCGCGGACGGGCAGCCCGCGGCGGTGCCGCAGACCCTCGTAGCAGCCGATCTCGACCTTGCGGCGGATGTCGGCGGCCACCTCGCGGCGCAGGTCGCCCTCGACCCGGAAGTTCGCCTCGATGTAGTCGCGCAGTGCGACCTGCTCGGCCTCGCCCATGTCCTTGACACGGAGGTCCGGGCTGATGCCCGTGGCCGTCAGGGCCTGCTGGGCGCGGGTGCGCCCGACGCCGTAGATGTAGGTGAGCGCCACCTCGAGCCGCTTGTCGCGGGGGAGGTCGACGCCGACGATGCGTGCCATCGGTGTGGTGTGTCTCCTGGATCGTCCGGAGGTCTGGAGCAGCACCGGTCCCGCCGGCCGGGGCCGTGGGCGGGTCCCCGGCCTCCGGGGCCGGGGGTGGCGTCCCGAGCCGGGGCTCGGGGGTCGGGTGCTGCGGTGGGGGGTGGTGCTGCGATCAGCCCTGGCGCTGCTTGTGGCGCAGGTTCTCGCAGATCACCATGACCCGGCCGTTGCGGCGGATCACCTTGCACTTGTCGCAGATCTTCTTGACGCTCGGCTGAACCTTCATGGCTGTCCCTTGGTGTCCTGGGTCGCGATCACTTGTAGCGGTAGACGATGCGGCCGCGGGTGAGGTCGTACGGGCTCAGCTCCACCACCACGCGGTCCTCGGGGAGGATCCGGATGTAGTGCTGGCGCATCTTGCCGGAGATGTGCGCGAGGACCTTGTGCCCGTTGGACAGCTCGACGCGGAACATCGCGTTCGGGAGCGCCTCCACGACGCTGCCCTCGATCTCGATGACTCCGTCCTTCTTCGCCATGTCCTCCGCAATCTCCGTGTCGCTCGTGTCGAACCTCTGGCCGCGTGCACCACGCCGTGGGCGTGGTGGGACGAACCGTCTGGCTCACCGGTTGACCCACGTCGTGACGATCGTCCTGCCGCGCCGAACCAGCCGCGGGGCACGGGCAGGACGCAGGTGCACGTGGACCGACAGACGAGTCTACGTCAGGTACCCGCTGAGCACGAAATCGGGCGACCGGGGACGCTGCCCCCGGCGGGCTCAGAGCGGGACGGGGACCACGCCGTGCGGCGCGAGGCCGGCGGCGCCGCCGTCGGGCGCGGTGAGCACCCAGAGCCCCAGGTCGTGCACCGCGACGGTGTGCTCCCAGTGCGCGCCGCGCGAGCCGTCGTCGGACACCACGGTCCACTCGTCGTCGGCGACCCGGGTGCCGCCGCCGCCGCGCACGCACATCGGCTCGATCGCGACCACCAGGCCGGCGCGCACCCTCGGGCCGCGCTCGCGGGTGCGGTAGTTCAGCACCTCCGGCGCCATGTGCATGGCGGTGCCGATGCCGTGGCCGGTGTAGCCGTCGAGGATGGCGAACCGCTCCCCCACGGCGTCCTCGACGGCGGCGCCCACGTCGGACAGCGGGCGCCCGACCGCCAGAGCGGCGATGCCGGCCCAGAGCGAGTCGTGGGTGACCTGGGAGAGGGCGAGGTC
The DNA here is from genome assembly GCF_054777815.1 of Angustibacter speluncae. Taxonomy (NCBI): domain Bacteria; kingdom Bacillati; phylum Actinomycetota; class Actinomycetes; order Kineosporiales; family Kineosporiaceae; genus Angustibacter; species Angustibacter speluncae. The sequence goes on from NZ_BAAHAF010000149.1 coordinate 20,502, forward strand.
CTCCGGGTCGGCCGCCTCCGGTCCGCCGACGACGAGGGTGAGGGCGGCGTCGCCGTGCCAGCCGACGCCCTGCTCGTCGCGCACGACCGCGCCGCAGTCGACCGAGACCAGGTCGCCGGGCTCGAGCTTGCGCGGACCGGGGATGCCGTGCACGACCTCGTCGTTCACCGAGACGCAGGTGACGGCCGGGAACGGCGGGTGGCCGTAGCCGAGGAAGTTCGACGTGGCGCCCGCGCCCTCGATCACCGCGCGCGCGGCGGCGTCGAGGTCGGCGGTGGTCGCGCCCGGGACGGCGGCCGCGCGGGCCGCGGCCAGCGCGTCGGCGACCACCAGGCCGGCCCGGCGCATCACCAGGATCTGATCGCCGGTCTTGTACTGGATCTTCTCGCGGCCGAACACCTCGTCGTGCCCCGCGTCGCTCAGGCCGGGGCGCGGCGGCCGTCGAGCGCGGCCAGGACCCGCTCGGTGACCTCGTCGACCTCGCCGGTGCCGTCGACCTGCACCAGCAGCCCGCGCTCGCGGTACACGTCGAGCAGCGGTGCCGTCTGGTCGGCGTACACCTGCTGGCGGGTGCGGATGACGTCCTCGGTGTCGTCGCTGCGCCCGTCGGTCTCGGCCCGCTTCAGCAGCCGGGCCACGACCTCCTCGGTGTCGACGGTGAGCTCGAGCACGTGCTGGAGGGCCAGCCCCTGCGCGGCGAGGACGTCGTCGAGCTCGCGCACCTGGTCGGCGGTGCGCGGGTAGCCGTCGAGCAGGAAGCCGCCGCGCGCGTCGTCCTGCGCCAGCCGGTCGCGGACGAGGTCGTTCGTGACCTCGTCGGGCACGTACTGGCCGGAGTCGATGATCGCCTTGACCTTCTGGCCGAGCGGCGTCTCGTCACGGATGTTCTGGCGGAAGATGTCGCCGGTCGAGATCGCCGGGACGCCGAAGCGCTCGGCGACCCGCACCGCCTGGGTGCCCTTGCCCGCACCGGGCGGGCCGAGGATGAGGAGGCGCATCAGCGCAGGAACCCTTCGTAGTGCCGCTGCTGCAGCTGGGACTCGATCTGCTTCACCGTCTCCAGACCCACGCCCACGATGATCAGGATCGAGGTGCCGCCGAAGGGGAAGTTCTGGTTCGCGTTGACCAGCACCAGGGCGACGAGCGGGATCAGGGCGACGACGCCCAGGTACAACGCCCCCGGCAGGGTGATCCGGGTCAGGATGTAGTCCAGGTACTCGGCGGTCGGCCGGCCGGCCCGGATCCCGGGGATGAAGCCGCCGACGCGCTTGATGTTGTCGGCCACCTCGTCGGGGTTGAACGTGATGGCGACGTAGAAGTACGTGAAGAACACGATCAGCGCGAAGTAGAGCGTGATGTACAGCGGGTGGTCGCCGGCGACCAGGGTGTTCTGGATCCACACCACCCAGTCGGCCGGGACCTCGCCCGGCGCGGGGGTGTTGAACTGCGCCACCAGGGCCGGCAGGTACAGCAGCGACGAGGCGAAGATGACCGGGATGACGCCGGCCATGTTGACCTTCATCGGGATGTAGGTGCTGGAGCCGCCGTACATGCGGCGTCCGACCATCTTCTTGGCGTACTGCACCGGCACCCGGCGCTGGGACTGCTCGACGAAGATGACGGCCGCGACGATGAACAGGCCGATGACGATGACCAGCGCCATGATCCCGTAGCCCAGGTTCTCGTCCTGGCCGATGGCCCACAGCGAGCCGGGGAAGCCCGCGGCGATCGAGGTGAAGATCAGCAGCGACATGCCGTTGCCGATGCCGCGCTCGGTGATGAGCTCGCCCATCCACATGATCAGGCCGGTGCCGGCGGTCATCGTCAGCACCATCAGGCCGATCACGACGATCGAGTCGTCGGGGATGATCGGGACCGAGCAGTTCGGGAACAGGTTGCCCGAGCGGGCCACCGCCACGTACGTGGTCGACTGCAGGATCGCCAGGCCGATGGTGAGGTACCGGGTGTACTGCGTCAGCTTCGCGGTGCCCGACTGACCCTCCTTCTTGAGGGTCTCGAACCGCGGGATCACCACCGTCAGCAGCTGCACGATGATGCTCGCCGTGATGTACGGCATGATCCCCAGCGCGAAGATCGACAGCTGGAGCAGCGCGCCGCCGGAGAACAGGTTGACCAGGCCGAGCAGGTCGTTGGACTCCCCCGACGTCGCGGGGTCGAGGCAGGTCTGCACGTTGCCGTAGTCGACGCCCGGGGTCGGGATGAACGACCCGAGCCGGAACAGCGCCATGATGGCGAGGCTGAAGAGCAGCTTCCGCCGCAGGTCGGGCGTCTTGAACGCCCGCACGAATGCGCTGAGCACGTGAAGTCCTCCGTGACGGCCCGGACGGGCCTGGACAGTTGCTGAGTGACCTTACCCCGCCGCGACCGACCGCTGACGCGGCGGCGGCCCGGGCCGCTCCCCCCGACCTCTCACGAGGCCGGACGAGGGAGCGGGCCGGGCCGCGGCACGCAGCGGGTCCACGCGGGGTGGACCGTCAGGCGGTGGTGACGGACCCGCCCGCGGCCTCGATCTTCTCCTTGGCGGAGGACGAGGCCTTGTCGACGGTGACGTCGACCTTGACCGAGATGTCGCCGGTGCCGAGCACCTTGACCTTCTCGCCCTTGCGGACGGCGCCCTTCGCCACGAGGTCGGCGACGGTGACCGCGCCGCCCTCGGGGAACAGCTCGCCGAGCCGGTCCAGGTTCACGACCTGGTACTCGGTGCGGAACGGGTTCTTGAACCCGCGCAGCTTCGGCAGCCGCATGTGCAGGGGGGTCTGGCCACCCTCGAACCCGGCCGGCACCTGGTACCGGGACTTGGTGCCCTTGGTACCGCGGCCGGCGCTCTTGCCCTTGGAGCCCTCACCGCGACCCACGCGGGTGCGCGCGGTCTTGGCGCCGGGGGCGGGGCGCAGGTGGTGGACCTTGAGCGCGTGGCCCTCGGTCGCGGCGGCCTCGGCCGCCTCCTTCTTCTTCGCCATGATCAGTCGACCTCCTCGACGGTCACGAGGTGACGGACCGTCTGGACCATCCCGCGGATCTCGGGACGGTCCTCCTTGACCACCACGTCACCGATGCGCTTCAGCCCGAGGCTGCGCAGCGTGTCGCGCTGGTTCTGCTTCCCGCCGATCTCCGAGCGGGTCTGGGTCACCTTGAGCCGCGCCATCACGCACCTGCCCGGGCGCGCAGCAGCGCGGCGGGGGCGACGTCCTCGAGCGGCAGGCCACGACGGGCGGCCACGGCCTCCGGACGCTCGAGGCCCTTCAGGGCCGCCACCGTGGCGTGCACGATGTTGATGGCGTTGCTCGAGCCCAGCGACTTGCTGAGCACGTCGTGGATGCCGGCGCACTCGAGCACGGCGCGCACCGGGCCACCGGCGATGACGCCGGTACCGGGCGAGGCGGGCTTGAGCATGACGACACCGGCGGCGGCCTCACCCTGGATGGGGTGGGGGATGGTGCCCTGGATGCGGGGGACCTTGAAGAAGTTCTTCTTCGCCTCCTCCACACCCTTGGCGATCGCCGCGGGCACCTCCTTGGCCTTGCCGTAGCCGACGCCGACGGTGCCGTCGCCGTCACCCACCACGACGAGCGCGGTGAAGCTGAAGCGGCGGCCGCCCTTGACGACCTTGGCCACGCGGTTGATGGTCACGACCCGCTCGACGTACTGGTTGCGGTCGGCGGCGTCGCCACCGCGCCGGTTGTCGCGGTCGCGCCCGCCGCGACGGTTGTCGCGGTCGTTGCCACCGGTGCCGGTCGCGGCACCCGCGCCTCGGCGCTGGGGTCCAGGCATGTTGGTTTCCTGTCCTTCTCGTGTGGTCGGTCGGCTCGTCAGAGGGTGAGCCCGGCCTCGCGGGCACCCTCGGCGACGGCGGCCACGCGGCCGTGGTAGCGGTTGCCACCGCGGTCGAAGACCACGGTGTCGATGCCGGCGGCCTTGGCCCGCTCGCCGACGAGCTCGCCGACCTTCTTGGCCTTGGCGGTCTTGTCGCCGTCCAGCGAGCGCAGGTCGGCCTCCATGGTCGACGCGCTGGCCAGGGTGCGGCCCACGGTGTCGTCGACGACCTGGACGAACAGGTGCCGCGTGGAGCGGTTGACGACCAGGCGCGGACGCACGGTGGTGCCGGCGACCTTCTTGCGCAGCCGCAGGTGACGGCGCTGGCGCGACTTGGTCGAGCCCTTGCCCTTGACTCCGAGTGCCATCACTTACCAGCCTTCCCGACCTTGCGGCGGATCTGCTCGCCGGCGTAGCGCACGCCCTTGCCCTTGTACGGGTCGGGCTTGCGGAGCTTGCGGATGCCGGCGGCGACCTCGCCCACCTGCTGCTTGTCGATGCCCTGCACCGAGAGGCGGGTGGGGCCCTCCACCGCGAACGTGATGCCCTCGGGGGCGCTCACGGTGACGGGGTGGCTGTAGCCGAGCGCGAACTCCAGGTTCGAGCCCTTGGCCACCACGCGGTACCCGGTGCCGACGATCTCCAGCTTCTTCTCGAAGCCCTCGGTGACACCCGTGACCATGTTGGCGATCACCGTGCGGGTGGTGCCGTGCAGCGCCGGGGCCTTGCCGTCGTCGTTCGGACGGGTCACCTCGAGCGAGCCGTCCTCGCCCTTCGCGACCTGGATGGGGTCGGCCACGGTGTGGATCAGGGTGCCCTTGGGACCCTTGACCTGCACCTGGCGGCCCTCGATGCTCACCTCGACACCGGACGGGACCGGCACGGGCTGCTTGCCGATGCGGCTCATGCTGCTACCTCCTCCGGTTACCAGACGTAGGCGAGGACTTCCCCGCCCACACCCTGCTTGGCGGCCTGCTTGTCGGTGAGCAGACCGGACGACGTCGACAGGATCGCCACGCCCAGGCCACCGAGCACGCGGGGCAGGTTCGTGGACTTCGCGTAGACCCGCAGGCCCGGCTTCGAGACCCGGCGCACGCCCGAGATCGAGCGCTCCCGGTTCGGGCCGAACTTCAGGTCGATGGTCAGCGTCTTGCCGACCTCGGCGTCCTCGACCTTCCAGCCGGCGATGTAGCCCTCGGCCTGGAGGATCTCGGCGATCCGCGACTTCAGCTTGCTGTACGGCATGGCCACCTCGTCGTGGTACGCCGAGTTGGCGTTCCGCAGACGGGTGAGCATGTCCGCGATGGGGTCGGTCATCGTCATCGGGCTCTGTGCCCTTCCTCGCCGTGGTTTCCCCGGACCGGCCCCGTGGGGCCCGGCCGGAGGACCTGCGGCGTCAGGTTGTCGCTTCGGTGGTCTGGTGCGGTGGGCACTGGCCGGACGGCCAGGCTCACCAGCTGCTCTTGGTCACGCCGGGGAGCTCGCCCGCGTGCGCCATCTCGCGCAGGCAGACGCGGCACAGCCCGAACTTGCGGTACACCGAGTGCGGGCGACCGCACTTCTGGCACCGGGTGTACGCGCGGACCGCGAACTTGGGCTTGCGCGCGGCCTTGTTGATCAGCGCCGTCTTGGCCATCAGTTCTCCTTGAAGGGGAAGCCCAGCCGCTTGAGCAGCGCCCGGCCCTCGTCGTCGGTGGTCGCGGTCGTCACGACCGTGATGTCCATGCCGCGCACGCGGTCGATGCGGTCCTGGTCGATCTCGTGGAACATCGACTGCTCGGACAGGCCGAACGTGTAGTTGCCGTTGCCGTCGAACTGCTTCGGCGACAGGCCGCGGAAGTCGCGGATGCGGGGCAGCGCGATCGACAGCAGCCGGTCCAGGAACTCCCACATCCGGTCGCCGCGCAGCGTGGTGTGCGCGCCGATCGGCATGCCCTCGCGCAGCTTGAACTGCGCGATCGACTTGCGGGCCTTGGTGACCTGCGGCTTCTGGCCGGTGATCGCGGTGAGGTCCTTGATGGCGCCCTCGATCAGCTTGGAGTCACGGGCGGCGTCGCCGACGCCCATGTTCACCACGACCTTCACCAGGCCGGGGATCTGCATCACGTTGGCGTACGAGAACTCCTCGCGCATCGCCGGCGCGACCTCGTCGCGGTAGCGGGTGCGCAGACGCGGGCTGCTGCCCGTGCCCTGCGTGCGCTCGATGGTGGTGTCGCTCATCAGATGTCCTTACCGGAGCGGCGGGCCACGCGGACCCGGACGGTGCGCTCGCGACCGTCACGCTCGACCGTCTCGGTGCGGGAACCGACCCGGGTCGGCTTCTTGCTGCTCGGGTCGACCAGCATCACGTTGCTGATGTGGAGGGGCGCCTCGTGCGTCTCGATGCCACCGGTCTTCGCGCCGCGGCCGGTGCTGCCGACCTTGACGTGCTTCTTGATCCGGTTGACGCCCTCGACGAGGACCCGGTTCGTGTCGGGGAACACCTGGATGACGCGGCCGGTCTTGCCGCGGTCGCCGCCCCGCTCGGGGGTGGCGCCCGTGATGACCTGCACGGTGTCGCCCTTCTTGATCTTCAGCTTCGCCATCTCAGAGCACCTCCGGGGCCAGCGAGATGATCTTCATGAACCGCTTGTCGCGCAGCTCGCGGCCGACCGGGCCGAAGATGCGGGTGCCACGCGGGTCGCCGTCGGGACGCAGGATGACGGCCGCGTTCTCGTCGAAGCGGATGTAGGAGCCGTCGGGACGACGGCGCTCCTTCTTGGTGCGCACGACGACGGCCTTGACCACGTCGCCCTTCTTCACGTTGCCACCGGGGATGGCGTCCTTGACGGTGCCCACGATGACGTCGCCGATGCCGGCGTAACGGCGGCCGGAGCCGCCGAGCACGCGGATGCAGAGGATCTCCTTGGCACCCGTGTTGTCGGCGACCTTGAGCCGCGACTCCTGCTGGATCACTTCATCACTCCTGTTGTCGCGCTGGTTCTCGCTCCACCGTCACGGCGGACGAGCCTGGCGGAACCGATGGGACGGCCTGCGGGCCTTACTTGGCCTTCTCGACGATCTGCACGACGCGCCAGCGCTTGGTGGCGGACAGCGGCCGGGTCTCCATGATCCGGACGGTGTCGCCGACGCCGCACTCGTTCTGCTCGTCGTGCGCCTTCACCTTGCTGGTGCGACGCAGCACCTTGCCGTACAGCGGGTGCTTGACGCGGTCCTCGACGGCGACGACGACGGTCTTGTCCATCTTGTCGCTGACGACGGTGCCGCGGCGGGTCTTGCGGTACCCGCGGTGCTCCTCGGCCTGCGCCTCGGTGCTCGCGTCGGTGGTCTGCTCGCTCACTTGGCGGCCTCCTTCTTGCTCTTCTTCGCGGCCTTCTCCTCGGAGACGGCCGGGGCAGCCGGGGCCACGCCGATGCCGAGCTCGTGCTCGCGCATGATCGTGTAGATCCGGGCGATGTCACGACGCACGGCCTTGAGCCGGCCGTGGCTCTCCAGCTGGCCGGTGGCCGACTGGAAGCGGAGGTTGAACAGCTCCTCCTTGGCCTTGCGCAGCTCCTCGACCAGGCGCTCGGCGTCGTAGCCGCGCAGCTGCTCGGCCGCCAGGTCCTTCGAACCGACTGCCATCACCCTTCACCACCCTCGCGCCGCACGAAGCGGCACTTCATCGGGAGCTTGTGGATCGCCAGGCGCATCGCCTCGCGGGCCACGTCCTCCGGGACGCCGGACAGCTCGAACATCACGCGTCCGGGCTTGACGTTGGCGATCCACCACTCCGGGGAGCCCTTGCCGGAACCCATGCGGGTCTCGGCCGGCTTCTTGGTCAGCGGGCGGTCGGGGTAGATGTTGATCCACACCTTGCCGCCGCGCTTGATGTAGCGCGTCATCGCGATACGCGCGGCCTCGATCTGCCGGTTGGTGACGTAGGCGGGCTCGAGGGCCTGGATGCCGTAGTCGCCGAACGCGATCGTGGTGCCACCCTTCGCAGCGCCGCTGCGCTTGGGGTGGTGCTGCTTGCGGTGCTTGAGCCGCCGGGGAACCAGCACGGCGTCAGCCCTCCTGTCCGGTGCTCTCGGGCGCAGCGGCCGCGGGAGCGGCCTCGGTGGCCGCGGGAGCGGTCTCGGCGCCGCGCTCGGGACGACGGCCGCGCGGGCGCTCGGCCCGCTCGGGCCGGCCGCCGCGCGGACCGCGCGGGGCCTGCGCCTGCTGGGCCGCGAGCTCCTTGGCGGTCATGTCGCCCTTGTAGATCCACACCTTCACGCCGATGCGGCCGAAGGTGGTGCGGGCCTCGTAGAAGCCGTAGTCGATCTGCGCGCGCAGGGTGTGCAGCGGGACGCGACCCTCGCGGTAGAACTCCGAGCGGCTCATCTCGGCGCCGCCGAGGCGGCCCGAGCACTGCACCCGGATGCCCTTGGCGCCGGCGCGCTGGGACGACTGCATGCCCTTGCGCATGGCGCGGCGGAACGAGACGCGGCTCGACAGCTGCTCGGCGATGCCCTGGGCGACCAGCTGGGCGTCGGTCTCGGGGTTCTTCACCTCGAGGATGTTCAGCTGCACCTGCTTGCCGGTGAGCTTCTCCAGCTCGCCGCGCAGCCGGTCGGCCTCCGCGCCGCGGCGGCCGATGACGATGCCCGGCCGGGCGGTGTGGATGTCGACGCGGACGCGGTCGCGGGTGCGCTCGATCTCGACCTTGGCGATGCCGGCGCGCTCCATGCCGGTGGACATCAGCTTGCGGATCGCGACGTCCTCCTTGACGAAGTCGCGGTACCGCTGGCCGGCCTTGGTGCTGTCGGCGAACCACCGCGACTTGTGGTCGGTGGTGATGCCGAGCCGGAACCCGTGCGGGTTGACCTTCTGTCCCACTAGGAGTTCCTCCCCTTCGCGGCGGCGGTCTTCTTCGCAGCCGTTGTCTTGGCGGGCGTCGTCTTCTTCGCGGCGGTCTTCTTCGCGGCGGTCTTCTTGGCCGCCGCCTTCTTCGCCGCGCCGGTCACCGGGGCCTTGGTGGCCCTGGCGCCGTCCTCGGGCGAGCCGACGACCACGGTGATGTGGCTGGTGCGCTTGCGGACGCGGAACGCCCGACCCTGCGCACGCGGCCGGAACCGCTTCATCGTCGGGCCCTCGTCCACGAACGCCGTGTGCACGACCAGCTCACGCTCGTCGAACGCCTCGGAGGCGCCCTCGGCCTTCACCCGCGCGTTGGCGATCGCGCTGGCGACCACCTTGTAGACCGGCTCGCTCGCGGCCTGCGGCGCGAACGCCAGCACCGCGAGGGCGTCGTTCGCCTGGCGGCCACGGATGAGGTCGACGACGCGTCGGGCCTTCTGGGGCGTGACACGGACGTACCGCGCCTGCGCCTTGGCTTCCATCGCTTGTCCTACCTTCTGCTCTCTCGTACTCGTCCGACCGTGGGGACGTCGCTGGCTGACCCGGGGGTCAGCGGCGACGGCCCTTGCGGTCGTCCTTCTCGTGGCCGCGGAACGTGCGGGTGGGGGCGAACTCGCCGAGCTTGTGGCCGACCATCGCCTCGGTGACGAACACCGGGACGTGCTTGCGGCCGTCGTGGACGGCGAGGGTGTGGCCGAGCATCTCGGGCACGATCATCGAGCGCCGGGACCAGGTCTTGATGACGTTCTTGGTGCCCTTCTCGTTCTGGCCGTCCACCTTCTTCATCAGGTGGTCGTCGACGAACGGGCCCTTCTTCAGGCTGCGAGGCATGCTGTCGGCTCCTAGCGCTTCTTGCCGGTGCGACGGCGCCGCACGATCTGACGGTCGGAGGCCTTGCCCGGCTTGCGGGTGCGGCCCTCGGGCTGGCCCCAGGGGCTCACCGGGTGGCGACCACCGGAGGTCTTGCCCTCACCACCACCGTGCGGGTGGTCGATCGGGTTCATCGCGACACCGCGGACGGTCGGGCGCTTGCCCTTCCAGCGCATGCGGCCGGCCTTGCCCCAGTTGATGTTCGACTGCTCGGCGTTGCCGACCTCGCCGACGGTGGCGCGGCAGCGCACGTCGACGTTGCGGATCTCGCCGGACGGCATGCGCAGCTGCGCGTTGCCGCCCTCCTTGGCGACCAGCTGCACCGAGGTGCCGGCCGAGCGGGCGATCTTCGCGCCGCCACCGGGCCGCAGCTCGATGGCGTGGACGACGGTGCCGACGGGGATGTTGCGCAGCGGCAGGCTGTTGCCCGGCTTGATGTCGGCGCCAGGACCGTTCTCGACGACGTCGCCCTGCTTCAGCCGGGTCGGCGCGATGATGTAGCGCTTCGTGCCGTCCAGGTAGTGCAGCAGCGCGATGCGCGCGGTGCGGTTGGGGTCGTACTCGATGTGCGCGACCTTCGCCGGCACGCCGTCCTTGTCGTGACGACGGAAGTCGATCACGCGGTAGGCGCGCTTGTGGCCACCACCCTGGTGACGGGTGGTGATCCGGCCGGTGTTGTTGCGGCCGCCCTTCTTCGTCAGGGGGCGGACCAGCGACTTCTCCGGCTCGGACCGGGTGACCTCGACGAAGTCGGCGACCGACGAGCCACGACGGCCCGGGGTCGTCGGCTTGTACTTGCGGATTCCCATGGTGTGCAGTCCTCAGTCAGATCTGGGCCGGTCAGGAGACCGGGCCCCCGAAGATGTCGATGGAGCCCTCGGACAGGGTGACGATCGCGCGCTTGGTGTTCTTGCGCTTGCCCGTCCCGAACCGGGTGCGGCGGGTCTTGCCCTCGCGGTTGAGGGTGTTGACCGACGCGACCTTGACGCCGAAGACCTTCTCGACGGCGATCCGGATCTCGGTCTTGTTCGCCCGGGGGTCGACGAGGAAGGTGTACTTGCCCTCGTCGAGCAGCCCGTAGCTCTTCTCGGAGACGACCGGCGCGAGCAGGATGTCGCGCGGGTCCTTCTGGATCGCGGTCACTTCGCGTCCTCCTCGGTGGCCTGGTCCTCGGTGGCCTCGTCCTCGGTGCCGACGGCCTTGACCGACTTGCCGGTCGCCGGGCCGGCGAGGAAGGCCTGCAGGGCCGCCTCGGTGAAGACGACGTCGTCGGAGCACAGCACGTCGTAGGTGTTCAGCTGGTCGGTGACCAGCAGGTGCACCCGCTCGGCGTTGCGCAGGCTCTTCCAGGTGAGGGCGTCCTCGCGCTCGAGGACGACCAGCACGTGCTTGCGGCTGGACAGGTTCGCCAGCGCGGCCACGGCGACCGCGGTCGACGGGGCGTCGCCGGTGACCAGCGAGCTGACCACGTGCACCCGGCCGTGCCGGGCCCGGTCGGAGAGGGCACCGCGCAGCGCGGCCGCCTTCATCTTCTTGGGTGTGCGCTGGGAGTAGTCGCGCGGCTGCGGGCCGTGCACGACGCCACCGCCGGCGAACTGCGGGGCGCGGGTCGAGCCCTGGCGGGCGCGGCCGGTGCCCTTCTGCTTGTAGGGCTTGGCGCCACCACCGCGGACCTCGCCGCGGGTCTTGGTGGCGTGGGTGCCCTGGCGGCGCGCGGCGAGCTGGGCCACCACGACCTGGTGGATCAGCGGCACGTTGGTCTGCACGTCGAACACCTCGGCCGGCAGCACGACGGTGCCGCTCTTCTTGCCCTCGGCGTCGACGACGTCGACCTCGCGGCCCTCGGCGGGCGCGACGTCCTTCTTCATGCTGGTCGCCATCTCAGGCTCCCTTCACGATCTTGGCGGCGGTGCGCACGAGCACCACGCCACCGCGGGGGCCGGGGACGGCGCCCTTGATGAGCAGCAGGCCCTTGTCGGCGTCGACCGCGTGCACCGTGAGGTTCTGCGTGGTCTGGCGCTCGCCGCCCATGCGGCCCGCCATGCGCATCCCCTTGAAGACGCGGCCCGGGGTGGCGCAGCCACCGATCGAGCCCGGCTTGCGGTGGTTGCGGTGCGCACCGTGGGAGGCACCCACGCCGGAGAAGCCGTGACGCTTCATCACACCGGCGAAGCCCTTGCCCTTGGTGGTGCCGATCACGTCGACGACCTGGCCGGTCTCGAAGGTGGCGGCGGTGAGCTCCTGGCCCAGCGCGTACCCGTCGGCGTCGGCGGTGCGGATCTCGACGAGGTGGCGGCGCGGCGTGACGCCCGCCTTCTCGAAGTGGCCGGTCAGCGGCTTGTTCACCTTGCGCGGGTCGATCGCGCCGAACGCGATCTGGACCGCGCTGTAGCCGTCGACGTCGGCGGTGCGGACCTGCGTGACGACGCAGGGGCCCGCCTCGACGACCGTGACGGGCACGAGGCGGCCGGCCTCGTCCCAGACCTGGGTCATGCCCAGCTTGGTGCCGAGGATGCCGGCGACCTCGCGGGTGGCAGTGCTAGTCATCTCGAGTGGTCCCTCGTCGGCTTCAGAGCTTGATCTCGATGTTCACGTCGGCAGGCAGGTCGAGTCGCATCAGCGAGTCGACGGCCTTCGGCGTGGGGTCGATGATGTCGATGAGACGCTTGTGCGTGCGCATCTCGAAGTGCTCGCGGCTGTCCTTGTACTTGTGCGGCGAACGGATGACGCAGAACACGTTCTTCTCCGTCGGGAGCGGAACGGGGCCCACCACCGTCGCGCCGGCCCGGGTCACCGTGTCGACGATCTTGCGCGCCGAGCTGTCGATGACCTCGTGGTCGTAGGACTTGAGCCGGATGCGGATCTTCTGTCCCGCCATGGCGTCGTCTGACTCTCTCTCGTCGTACCGCTGCTAGTGGTGCCCGGACCCCCGTCGGCCCCGACCCCCGCTGTCGGGCGTGTCGCGCGCGTGGCACGGAACTCGCCGCCGGCACCTGGTGCCTGGTCTCGTCGGGGTGGTCGGTCCGGAGGGATCCGGACGTCGGCGCCGGAGCACGTGCTCCCGCCGAACAACCTGTCCATAGTGCCAGAGGCGTGACGCCTTTGGCCAATCGGCCGCCTGCGTCCTCGCAGGTGGGGCCGAGCGCGCGACGAGGGCCCGGGGACAAGCCCCGGACCCTCGTCCGCGGTCGTGCTGGGGACTACTTGAGGATCTTGGTGACCCGGCCGGCGCCGACGGTGCGGCCGCCCTCGCGGATGGCGAAGCGCAGGCCCTCCTCCATGGCGATCGGCTGGATGAGGTCGACCGTCATCTCGGTGTTGTCGCCGGGCATGACCATCTCGGTGCCCTCGGGCAGCGTGATGACGCCGGTGACGTCGGTGGTGCGGAAGTAGAACTGCGGGCGGTAGTTCGCGTAGAACGGGTTGTGCCGGCCACCCTCGTCCTTGGACAGGATGTAGACGTTCGCCTCGAACTGGGTGTGCGGGGTGATCGAGCCCGGCTTGACGATGACCTGGCCGCGCTCGACGTCCTCGCGCTTGGTGCCGCGCAGCAGCAGGCCGACGTTCTCGCCCGCGCGGGCCTCGTCGAGCAGCTTGCGGAACATCTCGACGCCGGTGACGGTGGTCTTCGTCGACTTCTCCTTGATGCCGACGATCTCCACCTCCTCGTTGACGTTGAGGACGCCGCGCTCGACGCGACCGGTCACCACGGTGCCGCGGCCGGTGATCGTGAAGACGTCCTCGATCGGCATGAGGAAGGGCTTGTCGACGTCGCGCTCGGGGTCCGGGACGGACTCGTCGACGGCGTCGAGCAGGTCCTCGACCGACTTCACCCAGGTCGCGTCGCCCTCGAGGGCCTTGAGGCCGGAGACGCGGATCACGGGGACGTCGTCGCCCGGGAACTCGTAGGACGACAGCAGCTCGCGGACCTCGAGCTCGACGAGCTCCAGGATCTCCTCGTCGTCGACCATGTCGGACTTGTTCAGCGCGACGAGCAGGTAGGGCACGCCGACCTGGCGGGCGAGCAGCACGTGCTCACGGGTCTGCGCCATCGGGCCGTCGGTCGCCGCGACCACCAGGATCGCGCCGTCCATCTGCGCCGCACCGGTGATCATGTTCTTGATGTAGTCGGCGTGACCGGGGGCGTCGACGTGCGCGTAGTGACGCTTCTCGGTCTGGTACTCGACGTGCGCGATGTTGATCGTGATGCCGCGCTGCTTCTCCTCCGGCGCCTTGTCGATCTCGTCGAACGGCGTGAAGGGGTTCAGGTCCGGGTACTTGTCGTGCAGGACCTTGCTGATGGCGGCCGTCAGCGTCGTCTTGCCGTGGTCGACGTGACCGATGGTGCCGATGTTGACGTGCGGCTTGGTCCGCTCGAACTTCGCCTTACCCACGGTGGGGTCCTCCTTGGAGCTTGTCGGGTCCGCCGACCGCCCCCGGTCGGGGCGGTATCAGCGAGGGGGGAGTGTAGTCGTCCTGCCGGGTGGAGGACGACGGGGTTCGCCCGGGCCTGGTGGGGCCCTCACTCACCCCTGGTCTTCTGGATGATCTCCTCGGCCACCGCGCGCGGGACCTCGGCGTAGCTGTCGAACTGCATGGAGTACACGGCGCGACCCTGGGTCTTGGACCGCAGGTCGCCCACGTACCCGAACATCTCCGACAGCGGGACGATGGCTCGCACCACCTTCGCGCCGGCGGCGTCCTCCATGGCCTGGATCTGGCCGCGGCGGGAGTTCAGGTCGCCGATGACGTCGCCCATGTAGTCCTCGGGCGTGCGCACCTCGACGGCCATGATCGGCTCGAGCAGCGCCGGGTCGGCCCGCCGCACGCCCTCCTTGAGGACCTGCGAGCCGGCGATCCGGAACGCCATCTCCGAGGAGTCGACGTCGTGGTAGGCGCCGTCGAGCAGGATCGCCTTGACGCCCACCAGCGGGTACCCCGCCAGCACGCCGAGCTGCAGGGCGTCCTGGATGCCCTTGTCGACGCTGGGGATGTACTCGCGCGGGATGCGACCGCCGGTGACCTTGTTCTCGAAGGCGTACATCTCGCCCTCGGAGGTGTCCATGGGCTCGAAGGAGACCTGGACCTTCGCGAACTGGCCGGACCCACCGGTCTGCTTCTTGTGGGTGTAGTCGACCTTCTCGACCGCGCGGCGGATCGTCTCGCGGTACGCCACCTGCGGCTTGCCGACGTTGGCCTCGACCTTGAACTCGCGGCGCATCCGGTCGACCAGGATGTCGAGGTGGAGCTCGCCCATCCCCTTGATGATGGTCTGGCCGGTCTCCTCGTCGAGCTCGACCTGGAAGGTCGGGTCCTCCTCGGCGAGCTTCTGGATCGCGACGCCCAGCTTCTCCTGGTCGCCCTTGGTCTTCGGCTCGATCGCCACCGAGATGACCGGCTCCGGGAAGGTCATCGACTCCAGGACGACCTGGTTCTGCGGGTCGCTCAGGGTGTCGCCGGTCGTGGTGTCCTTGAGGCCGATCACCGCGTAGATGTGGCCGGCGCGGGCCTCGTCGACCGGGTTCTCCTTGTTGGAGTGCATCTGGAAGATCTTGCCGATGCGCTCCTTCTTGCCCTTGGTCGAGTTGACGACCTGGGCGCCGGAGGCCACCTGGCCCGAGTAGACCCGGATGTAGGTGAGCTTGCCGAAGAACGGGTGCACGGCGATCTTGAACGCCAGCGCGGCGAACGGCTCGTCGGTGTCGGGACGACGGGTGATCGTCGCCTCCTCCTCCTCGTCGCCCGGCTTGTGGCCGGTCGTCGGGGGGACGTCCAGGGGCGAGGGCAGGTAGTCGAGGACGGCGTCGAGCATGGGCTGCACGCCCTTGTTCTTGAACGCCGAGCCGCACAGCACCGGGTACACCTGGGAGGAGATGGTCAGGGCGCGGATGCCGGCCTTGATCTCCTCAGGCGTGAGCTCCTCGCCGCCGAGGTACTTCTCCAGCAGCGCGTCGTCGGCCTCGGCGACGGTCTCGAGCAGCGCGGCGCGGTACTCCTCGGCCTGCTCCTGCAGGTCGGCCGGGATCTCCTCGATCTCGTACGCCTCGCCCTTGCCGGTGTCGCCGCGCCAGGTGAGGGCGCGCATGTAGATCAGGTCGACGACGCCGGTGAAGGTGCTCTCGGCGCCGATCGGGATCTGCAGCACCAGCGGCTTGGCGCCGAGGCGCTCGACGATGGTGCGCACGGTGAAGAAGAAGTCGGCGCCGAGCTTGTCCATCTTGTTGACGAAGCAGATGCGCGGCACGTCGTACTTGTCGGCCTGGCGCCACACCGTCTCGGACTGGGGCTCCACGCCCTCCTTGCCGTCGAAGACGGCGACGGCGCCGTCGAGCACCCGCAGGTTGCGCTCCACCTCGACGGTGAAGTCGACGTGCCCGGGGGTGTCGATCAGGTTGATCTGGGTGCCCTCCCAGAAGCAGGTGGTGGCGGCGGAGGTGATGGTGATGCCCCGCTCCTGCTCCTGCTCCATCCAGTCCATCGTGGCGGCGCCGTCGTGGACCTCGCCGATCTTGTAGTTGATCCCGGTGTAGAACAGGATCCGCTCGGTGGTGGTGGTCTTGCCGGCGTCGATGTGCGCCATGATGCCGATGTTGCGGACCTTCTTGAGGTCGGTCAGCACGTCCTGTGCCACGGTCGGCAGCCTCTTCCCTGGTTGTGTCTGTCAGCGGTGGGCCCGTGCCGGACCCGTGTGATCGCCGCGGTGGGCGGCGCGACCCCGAGGGGCGCGCGCCGCGCGGTCACCAGCGGTAGTGCGCGAAGGCCCGGTTCGACTCGGCCATCTTGTGGGTGTCCTCGCGGCGCTTCACCGCGGCACCGAGGCCGTTGCTCGCGTCGAGGATCTCGTTCATGAGCCGCTCGGTCATCGTCTTCTCGCGACGCGCCTGGGCGTAGCCGACGAGCCAGCGCAGGGCCAGCGTGTTGGCGCGGCCCGGCTTGACCTCGATCGGCACCTGGTACGTGGCGCCACCGACGCGGCGGCTCTTCACCTCGAGCGCGGGGCGCACGTTGTCGAGCGCGCGCTTGAGCGTCACGACCGGGTCGGCGCTGGTCTTCTCGCGGGCGCCCTCGAGCGCGCCGTAGACGATGCGCTCGGCGGTGGACTTCTTGCCGTCCTGCAGCACCTTGTTCACCAGCTGGGTGACCATGGTCGAGCCGTAGACGGGGTCGACGACGAGCGGCCGCTTCGGGGCCGGTCCCTTGCGGGGCATCAGCTCTTCTCCTTCTTCGCGCCGTAGCGGCTGCGAGCCTGCTTGCGGTTCTTGACGCCCTGGGTGTCGAGCGAACCGCGGACGATCTTGTAGCGGACGCCCGGGAGGTCCTTCACCCGGCCGCCGCGCACGAGCACGATCGAGTGCTCCTGCAGGTTGTGGCCGACACCGGGGATGTACGCGGTGACCTCGATGCCGCTGGACAGCCGCACGCGGGCGACCTTGCGCAGCGCCGAGTTCGGCTTCTTGGGGGTGGTCGTGTACACGCGGGTGCACACGCCGCGGCGCTGGGGGCTGCCCTTCAGGGCCGGCGTCTTCTGCTTGCCGACCTTGTCCTGGCGGCCCTTGCGCACCAGCTGCTGGATCGTAGGCACTACGTCTCCGTTGCTCGTCTACTACCTGATCGTCGTACTCGTGGTCCTGGGTGCGGGTCCGGCGTACCCCGCTGTCGGGCGTGTCGCCCCGCTCCCCCACTGCCGCGCCGTCGTCGTCGCGGTGGTGGCCCGAGCGTCTCCCGCCGAGTCGTGCAGCGGGCGTGGCCGAGGGCCCGGGATGACCCGGGCAACCGGTCCAAGGTACCTCCCGTGCTCAGGGAGCGTCAAAACGTGCCCCTCGCGCTCGCCCGGGGGTGCGCGCCGTGCTCAGCCCTGCGGCGCGAGCACGACCTCGCCGGACTTCGAGCCCGGTGCGCCGTCGGACCCGCCGCCGGGGGTGATGGTGACCACCTGCCAGGTCTCGCCCGCCACGTCGACGTCGTCGCCCACCCGGACGGTGGCGCCCTCGGCGGGCCCGTCGCCGGTGGCCACGCTCACACCGGCCTCGCCCTCGACGACGTTGTAGGCCACCACGGTGGCCCCGCCGACGGTCTGCGGCCGGGTCTCGAGCAGCGTGACCGTGCCCGACGGCACCTGCTGCCCGCCTGCCGTGCCCGGCACCACGTCAGGGCCGTCCCCGGCCGCGCCGCACCCGGCGAGCGCCAGCACCAGGGCCGTCGCCGCGCCCGCGGCCCACCTGCGCGCCGCCATCACGAGCCCCCCGGGTTCCAGTGGTACCGGCTGAAGTCACGGGTGAACTCCTCGTAGGACATCGTGATCGGAGGGTAGTCCGAGATGCCCCACGGGTTCACCACGGTGACGGTGCCGGCGGCGGGGTCGACCGACTGCACGTAGTAGGCGTGGCCGGTGACCAGCCCGCCGTCGTTCGGCGGCTGGGAGTAGCGGTCGTGGCCGTCGGCGTCGAACAGGCTGCTCATCGCGACCACGCCGCCGTCGGCCACGTACCGGTCCAGCGCCTCGATGCCCGGCAGGTCGCCGCCGCCGTCGTAGTTGGTGGTCTCCTGGCCGGTCAGCGCACCGAGCGCCCGGTCGGGCCAGTCGCCCTCGATGTCGGCGTAGCTGCCGGCGTGCATCGCCATCGCCTTCTCGAGCACCAGCGGCCACAGCTCGGTCTGCTCACCGCGGCGCGGGTCGTCGACGAACGCCGACGAGCCGTCCGGGCCGATCACCATGTCGGGCGTGACGACGTACTGCACCGGCTGCCCGTCCTGGTAGAGCGTCACCGTGAACGAGCCGTTCGGGTTCGGCCGGATGGCGCGCTCGATCAGCCCCGGGTTCTGCTGCGCCAGCGCCATCATCGGCGCGATGAACCAGCAGTCGCCGAGGGCGCCCTGCGACACGTCGTTGGGGTGGATCGCGGTCTCCGAGCCGTCCTGCTCGAACAGGACGTGGTCGAGCTCGCCCCAGTCGGACTGGTTCGCGATGCTCTCGGGGTCCTCCCGGGCCGAGTCGCCACCGACCTGCGAGAAGTCGGGACGGAGCTCGTCGGTGTACCGCGACAGCCGGTCGAGGGTGGTGCGGTTGCCCTTCTCCGCCAGCATGTTCCAGAACAGCCGCCGGTCCTCGCGGCTCCAGCCGCCGCCGAACCAGCCCTCCTCCATCTGCTCGACGAGCCGGCGCAGCTCGTCGTCCGAGAGCTCGGCGATCGCGGCGTCGAGCTCGGGCCCGTTCAGCCCGGCGAGGGTGTCGTAGATGTCGCGCAGGTCGTCCTGGCGGGTGCCGTCCCAGCCGCCGTCGAGCGAGTCGCGCACGGAGCCGACCGCGTCGTCGACCCGGCGCGGGTCGACCTCGCCGCGGCCGCCCTGGGCGTTGCCGTAGTCGCCCTGTCCCGGCGGTGGTGCGGCGGGCGTCGCGTCGTAGGTGGTCGGGCCGCCGCCGTCGTCGCACCCGTCGTCACCCTCGAGGAAGCCGCGGACGGTGCACTCGACCGCCTGCACCACGTCCGGCCGGGTGGCGGCGACGCTCGCTCCGACGACGCCCACCACCACGGCCACCGCCACCAGCACGGCCACGTACTCGAGCGTCGCGGCGCCGCCTTCCCCTCTGAGGCGGCGCCTGCTCGACGCGGTCTGCTGGCGCACGCCCGCGATCCTGGTGCCGGCGTCCCGGTCCCGGTTGGGCCCGCGGGCCCGGCGGCGGACCCGTCGCGGGCCCACCCCCGCCGGTGCGCCCGGGACGCCGCGAGGGCCGGTCACCGAAGCGGTGACCGGCCCTCGCGGGTGGTGCGGGTGGTCCCTGGGGAGGGACCGGAGCGGATCAGCGGTAGCCGCTGTCGTACTCCTCGAGCGGGACGGCCTGGCCGGACCCGACGCCGAAGCCGTAGTCGAGGTCGTCGTAGCCGGGCATCGCGTACATCGCGGCCTTCGCCTCCTCGGTGGGCTCGACCTTGACGTCGCGGTAGCGCGACAGGCCGGTGCCCGCGGGGATGAGCTTGCCCAGGATGACGTTCTCCTTCAGGCCCAGCAGCGAGTCGCTGCGGCCGCCGAGCGCCGCCTCGGTGAGCACCCGGGTGGTCTCCTGGAAGGAGGCCGCCGAGAGCCACGAGTCGGTGGCCAGCGAGGCCTTGGTGATGCCCATCAGCTCCGGACGACCGGCGGCCGGCTGGCCGCCCTCGCCCACGACGCGACGGTTCTCGGCCTCGAACCGGGTGCGCTCGACCAGCTCGCCCGGCAGCAGGCCGGCCTCGCCGGCGTCGATGATGGTCACCCGGCGCAGCATCTGCCGGACGATCACCTCGATGTGCTTGTCGTGGATGCCCACGCCCTGGCGGCGGTAGACCTCCTGCACCTCGTCGACGAGGTGCTTCTGCACCGCGCGCGGGCCGAGGATGCGCAGCACCTGCTTGGGGTCGACGGCGCCGGCCACGAGCTGCTGGCCGACCTCCACCGACTGGCCGTCCTCGACCAGCAGCCGCGACCGCTTGGTCAGGGCGTGCTCGATGACGTCCGAGCCGTCGTCGGGGGTCACGACGAGCTTGCGGGCCCGGTCGGTCTCCTCGATCGTGACCCGGCCGGCCACCTCGGCGATCGGCGCCATGCCCTTGGGCGTGCGCGCCTCGAACAGCTCCTGGACGCGCGGCAGACCCTGGGTGATGTCACCGCCGGCCGTGGCCGCACCACCGGTGTGGAAGGTGCGCATGGTCAGCTGGGTGCCCGGCTCGCCGATCGACTGCGCGGCGATGATGCCCACCGCCTCGCCGATGTCGACGAGCTTGCCGGTGGCCAGCGAGCGGCCGTAGCACTTGGCGCAGGTGCCGACGCGCGACTCGCAGGTGAGCACGGAGCGCACCTTGATGCTCTCCACGCCCGCCGTGACCAGCGCGTCGATGAGCACGTCGCCCACGTCGGCGCCGGCGTCGGCCAGCACCGCCCCGTCGTGCTCCACCGCGGCCGCGAGGGTGCGGGAGTACACGCTGGTCTCCACGTCCTCGTGCCGGCGCAGACCGCCGTCGCCCTTGACCGCGATCGGCAGGGTCAGACCCCGCTCGGTGCCGCAGTCGTCCTCGCGCACGATGACGTCCTGGGAGACGTCGACCAGCCGCCGGGTGAGGTACCCGGAGTTGGCGGTGCGCAGCGCGGTGTCGGCCAGGCCCTTGCGGGCGCCGTGGCTGGAGATGAAGTACTCCAGCACCGAGAAGCCCTCGCGGAAGTTGTGCTTGACCGGGCGCGGGATGATCTCGCCCTTCGGGTTGGCCACCAGGCCGCGCATGCCGGCGATCTGGCGGACCTGCATCCAGTTGCCGGAGGCGCCCGAGGTGACCATCCGCGCCACCGAGTTGTCGGCCGGCGTGTTCTTCACGAGCTCGTCGGCGACGTCGTTGGTGGCCTGGGTCCAGATGTCGATGAGCTCGCTGCGGCGCTCCTCGTCGGTGGTCAGACCCATCTCGTACTGCTGCTGGACCTTCTCGGCCTTCTTCTCGTAGTCGTCGAGGATCCGGGCCTTGCTGTCCGGCGTGATGACGTCCGAGATGGAGACGGTCAGGCCCGAGCGGGTCGCCCAGTGGAAGCCGGCGTCCTTGAGCGCGTCGAGCGTCGCCGCCACCTGCACCTTCGGGTACCGCTCGGCCAGCGCGTTGACGATGCCCGAGAGCCGCTTCTTGTCGACCTGGGTGTTCACGTACGGGAAGTCCTCGGGCAGCGTCTCGTTGAAGAGCGCGCGACCCAGGGTGGTGGTGAGCAGCAGCGGCTGCCCGACCTCCCACCCCTCGGGGACCTCGACGTCGCCCGGGGGCACGACGCCCTCGAGCCGGATGCGGACCTCGGCGTTGACGTCGAGCGCACCGGCGTCCTTGGCCATGATCGCCTCGGCGACGGACGCGAACACGCGACCCTCGCCCGGGGCACCGTCCTTGTGACCGGTCAGGTGGAACAGGCCGATGATCATGTCCTGCGAGGGCATGGTCACCGGACGGCCGTCGGCCGGCTTCAGGATGTTGTTCGAGGACAGCATCAGGATGCGGGCCTCGGCCTGCGCCTCCGCCGACAGCGGCAGGTGCACCGCCATCTGGTCGCCGTCGAAGTCGGCGTTGAACGCCGAGCAGACGAGCGGGTGGATCTGGACGGCCTTGCCCTCGACCAGCTGCGGCTCGAAGGCCTGGATGCCCAGGCGGTGCAGGGTCGGCGCGCGGTTCAGCAGCACCGGGTGCTCGGTGATGACCTCCTCGAGCACGTCCCAGACGTGGCCGTACCGGGCGTTGTTGCCGCCGGCGCGCTCGACCATCCGCTTGGCGGACTTGATGTTCTGGGCGTGGTTGAGGTCGACCAGCCGCTTCATGACGAAGGGCTTGAACAGCTCGAGCGCCATCTGCTTGGGCAGGCCGCACTGGTGCAGCTTCAGCTGCGGGCCGACGACGATGACCGAGCGGCCCGAGTAGTCGACGCGCTTGCCGAGCAGGTTCTGGCGGAACCGGCCCTGCTTGCCCTTGAGCATGTCGGACAGCGACTTCAGCGGGCGGTTGCCCGGCCCGGTGACCGGACGGCCGCGGCGGCCGTTGTCGAACAGCGAGTCGACGGCCTCCTGGAGCATCCGCTTCTCGTTGTTGACGATGATCTCGGGCGCGCCGAGGTCGAGCAGGCGCTTCAGCCGGTTGTTGCGGTTGATCACGCGGCGGTACAGGTCGTTCAGGTCGGAGGTCGCGAAGCGGCCGCCGTCCAGCTGCACCATCGGACGCAGGTCCGGCGGGATCACCGGGACGGCGTCGAGCACCATGCCCAGCGGGCTGTTCGTGGTGGTGAGGAACGCCGAGACCACCTTGAGCCGCTTGAGCGCGCGGGTCTTCCGCTGGCCCTTGCCGGTGGCGATGATCTCGCGCAGCGAGGCCGCCTCGGCCTCGAGGTCGAAAGACTCCAGCCGCTTCTGGATCGCGGCGGCGCCCATCGAGCCCTCGAAGTACAGGCCGTAGCGCTCGCGCAGCTCGCGGTACAGCATCTCGTCGCCCTCGAGGTCGGAGACCTTGAGGTTGGCGAAGCGGTCCCAGACCTGGTCGAGGCGCTCGATCGCCTGGTCGGCGCGGCGGCGGATGGCGTTCATCTCGCGCTCGGCCGACTCGCGGACCTTGCGGCGCGCGTCGGCCTTGGCACCCTCGGCCTCGAGCTCGGCCAGGTCGGCCTCGAGCTTCTTGGCGCGGGTGTCGACGTCGGCGTCGCGCTTGTCGCCGACCTCCTTCTTCTCGACGTCGATCTGCGCCTGCAGCGACGGCAGGTCGCGGTGGCGCGACTCCTCGTCGACCGAGGTGATCATGTACGCCGCGAAGTAGATGACCTTCTCAAGGTCCTTGGGAGCCAGGTCGAGCAGGTAGCCCAGCCGGCTCGGGACGCCCTTGAAGTACCAGATGTGGGTGACGGGGGCGGCCAGCTCGATGTGGCCCATCCGCTCACGACGCACCTTGGCGCGGGTGACCTCGACGCCGCAGCGCTCGCAGATGATGCCCTTGAAGCGGACCCGCTTGTACTTGCCGCAGTAGCACTCCCAGTCGCGGGTGGGGCCGAAGATCTTCTCGCAGAAGAGCCCGTCCTTCTCCGGCTTCAGGGTGCGGTAGTTGATGGTCTCGGGCTTCTTGACCTCGCCGTGCGACCAGGTGCGGATGTCGTCGACCGAGGCCAGACCGATCCGGATCTCGTCGAAGAAGTTCACGTCCAGCAAGACGTTTCCTGCTTTCTACTCTGGGTGGTGCTGCGAGTCAGGGGGAAGGGGCCGGGGCGCCCGCGGACGGGCGCCCCGTCCCGCTCACACCTCTTCGACGCTGCTCGGCTCGCGCCGGGACAGGTCGATGCCGAGCTCCTCCGCCGCGCGGAAGACGTCGTCGTCGGAGTCCTTCATCTCGATCGACGTGCCGTCGCTGGAGAGCACCTCGACGTTCAGGCACAGCGACTGCATCTCCTTGATGAGCACCTTGAAGGACTCGGGGATGCCGGGCTCGGGGATGTTCTCGCCCTTGACGATGGCCTCGTACACCTTCACGCGGCCGGACACGTCGTCGGACTTGATGGTGAGCAGCTCCTGCAGGGCGTAGGCGGCGCCGTAGGCCTCCAGGGCCCACACCTCCATCTCGCCGAAGCGCTGACCGCCGAACTGCGCCTTCCCGCCCAGCGGCTGCTGGGTGATCATCGAGTACGGGCCGGTCGAGCGCGCGTGGATCTTGTCGTCGACCAGGTGGTGCAGCTTCAGGATGTACATGTAGCCCACCGACACCGGCTCGGGGAACGGCTCGCCGGAGCGGCCGTCGAAGAGCCGGGCCTTGCCCGTGGTGTCGACGAGGCGGTCGCCGTCGCGGTTCGGCGTCGTGGAGCCGAGCAGGCCGGTGATCTCCTCCTCCTTGGCGCCGTCGAAGACCGGGGACGCGACGGGCGTGTTGGCCTGGACCTCGCGCACCGTCTCGTCGATGTGCGCGGCCCAGTCCGGGTTCCCGTCGATCTTCCAGCCGCGCGAGGCCGCCCACCCGAGGTGGACCTCGAGCACCTGCCCGATGTTCATCCGCCGCGGGACGCCGTGCGGGTTGAGGATGACGTCGACCGGCGTGCCGTCCTCGAGGAACGGCATGTCCTCGACGGGCAGGATCTTGGCGATCACGCCCTTGTTGCCGTGGCGGCCGGCCAGCTTGTCGCCGTCGGTGATCTTTCGCTTCTGCGCCACGTACACGCGGACCAGCTGGTTGACGCCCGGGGGCAGCTCGTCGCCCTCGTCGCGGTCGAACAGCTTGACGCCGATGACGGTGCCGTTCTCGCCGTGGGGCACCTTCAGCGAGGTGTCGCGCACCTCGCGCGCCTTCTCGCCGAAGATCGCGCGCAGCAGCCGCTCCTCCGGGGTGAGCTCGGTCTCGCCCTTGGGCGTGACCTTGCCGACCAGGATGTCGCCGGGGACGACCTCCGCGCCGATCCGGATGATGCCCCGCTCGTCGAGGTCGGCGAGGACCTCCTCGGAGACGTTGGGGATGTCGCGCGTGATCTCCTCGGCACCCAGCTTGGTGTCGCGGGCGTCGACCTCGTGCTCCTCGATGTGGATCGAGGACAGGACGTCGTCCTGCACGAGCCGCTGGCTGAGGATGATCGCGTCCTCGAAGTTGTGACCCTCCCAGGACATGAACGCGACCAGCAGGTTCTTGCCGAGCGCGAGCTCGCCGCTGTCGGTCGAGGGACCGTCGGCGATGACCGCGCCCAGCTCGACCCGGTCGCCCTCGTCGACCACGACGTGCTGGTTGTACGAGGTGCCCTGGTTGGAGCGCTTGAACTTCGCCAGCCGGTAGCTGGTGGTGGTGCCGTCGTCGTTCGAGGTGGTGACGATGTCGGCCGACACCTCGGTGACGACGCCGGCCTTGGTGGCCACGATGACGTCGCCGGCGTCGACCGCAGCGTGCCGCTCCATGCCCGTGCCGACCAGCGGCCGCTCGGCCTTGACCAGCGGCACCGCCTGGCGCTGCATGTTCGAGCCCATCAGGGCGCGGTTGACGTCGTCGTGCTCGAGGAACGGGATCATCGCGGTCGCGACCGACACCATCTGGCGTGCGGACACGTCCATGTAGTCGACCTCGGTGCCCGGCACGAACTCGGTCTCGCCGCCCTTGGCCCGCACCAGCACGCGGTTCTCGGCGAACGTCATGTCGTCGGCGAGCGGCGCGTTGGCCTGCGCGATGACGAACTGGTCCTCCTCGTCGGCGGACAGGTACGCGACGTCGTCGGTGACCACGCCGTCGACGACCTTGCGGTAGGGCGTCTCGACGAAGCCGAACGGGTTGATCCGCCCGTAGCTCGACAGCGACCCGATCAGGCCGATGTTCGGGCCCTCCGGGGTCTCGATCGGGCACATCCGGCCGTAGTGCGACGGGTGGACGTCGCGGACGTCCATGCCGGCGCGGTCGCGCGACAGACCACCGGGGCCGAGCGCCGACAGGCGGCGCTTGTGGGTCAGGCCGGCCAGCGGGTTGGTCTGGTCGAGGAACTGCGACAGCTGCGAGGTGCCGAAGAACTCCTTGATCGAGGCCACCACGGGGCGGATGTTGATCAGGGTCTGCGGCGTGATCGCCTCGACGTCCTGGGTGGTCATCCGCTCGCGGACGACGCGCTCCATCCGGGACAGGCCCGTGCGGACCTGGTTCTGGATGAGCTCGCCGACGTTGCGCAGGCGGCGGTTGCCGAAGTGGTCGATGTCGTCGGTCTCGACGCGCACCTCGCCCTCGCCGTCGGCGCGCGGCAGGGTCTCCTGGCCGGCGTGCAGGGCGACGATGAAGCGGATGGTGGCGACGACGTCGTCGATCGACAGCACGCTGGCGTCGAGCGGCTCGTCGAGCCCCAGCTTCTTGTTGACCTTGTAGCGGCCGACCTTGGCCAGGTCGTAGCGCTTGCCGTTGAAGTAGAGGTTGTCGAGCAGGTTCTGCGCGGCCTCCTCGGTGGGGGGCTCGCCCGGCCGCAGCTTGCGGTAGATGTCGAGCAGCGCGTCCTTCTGGGTCTCCGTGTGGTCCTTCTCGAGCGTGGCGCGGACCGACTCGTGGTCGCCCACCTGCTCGAGGATGTCGGACTCGGTCAGGCCCAGGGCCTTGAGCAGCACGGTGACCGACTGCTTGCGCTTGCGGTCGACGCGCACGCCGATCTGGTCGCGCTTGTCGATCTCGAACTCGAGCCACGCACCCCGGGACGGGATGATGCGCGCGGTGTAGACGTCCTTGTCGGAGGTCTTGTCCGGCGTGCGCTCGAAGTACACGCCGGGAGAGCGGACCAGCTGCGAGACCACGACGCGCTCGGTGCCGTTGATCACGAAGGTGCCGCGGTCGGTCATGAGCGGGAAGTCGCCCATGAACACCGTCTGGCTCTTGATCTCGCCGGTGGTGGCGTTCATGAACTCCGCGGTGACGAACAGCGGCGCCGCGTAGGTCATGTCCCGCTCCTTGCACTCGGCGAGCGAGTACTTGGCGGGCTCGAAACGGTGGTCGCGGAACGACAGCGACATGGAGCCGGAGAAGTCCTCGATCGGGGAGATCTCCTCGAAGATCTCCTCGAGGCCGGACGTCGTGGGGACGTCCTGGCGGCCGGCCGCCTCGGCCTCGGCGACGCGGGCGCGCCAGGCCTCGTTGCCGAGCAGCCAGTCGAAGCTGTCGGTCTGCAGGGCGAGCAGGTCGGGGACGTCGAGCGGCTCGCGGATCTTCGCGAAGGTGACGCGGCCGGATTCGGTACGTGCGGGAGTGGTGCGGGACGAACGGTCTGACGCGGTGCGCGAGGCGGCCAAAGAGGGGTCCTTCCACGGGCCTGCGGGCGTTACGTGCGCACGCCGCACGACCCGGGACCGTGAACGAGGAGTCCCGGTCGGGACGCTCGTCGGGGCACGGGGGAGCACACACGGCAGCGCAAAGCGTCAGCATACCCGTGGCAGGGCAGGGTTGTCCAAGCGGGTCCCCGGGGGGTCGGCCGGGCCGCCGGGAGGGGGCACTCGGCCGGCCGCGCTCGCGCGGGCCGCGTCGCGACGATGGTGACCCCCTCCGGGGTCCGCGTCAAGGGGAACGCGCGGGTGGCGCCCGGTCGGACCGGGCTCAGAGCGGGCCGAGGCGGCGGACGAGGGTGCGGACGAACCGCTCGATCCGCTCCACCGGGAACCGGTCCGGCGAGGTGAGCAGCAGTCGTGCGGCGCCCTCGGCGAGCGCGTGCACCGAGCGGGCGAACAGCTCGACGTCCAGCTCGTCGTCGCCGCGCCGCCGCACCCCCCAGGCCACCAGCTCGCGCAGCTGGCCGAGCACGAGCCGCTGCTTGGCCGACACCCGCTCGCGCAGCTGCGGCGGGGCGCCCTGCGGCGGCAGCAGCAGCACCGTCCAGGTGCCGGGGTCGTCGCGGACGGCGTGCAGGAAGGCGGTGACGCCGTCGACGAGCAGGTCGTCGGGGTCGGGCCCGGTCGCGTCCGGGCCGGGGAGGGCCGGCACGACGTGCGCGAGCTGGGCCAGCGCCCGCTCCTCGGAGCGGTCGAGCAGGGCCGCGAGCAGGGCGGTGGCGTCGGCGAACTGCCCGTAGACGACGGGGCGGGTGACCCCGCAGGCGCGGGCGACGCCGTCCATCGTCACCGCGTGGAAGCCGTCGGCGAGCACGAGCGCGAGCGCGCTGTCGAGCAGCTGCTCGCGGCGCTGCGCCGGCGGGACGCGGGGCGCGTACCGGCGGCGCGAGGAGGTTGTGCTGCCCACCGGCGCGATGCTACACCTGTGTAGATACACCGGTGTAGCAATGGCTGCCGCACCGTCGGGCGACGGGAGCGGCACGCGTGGGCACCAGCACCTCCACCTCCGACCGGGCGGCCGCAGCAGCCGCCGGCCCGCCGCTCCCCCGCCGCACCCGGGTGCTCGTGGTCGGCGCCGGCTTCGCGGGCGTCGCCGCCGCGGTCGAGCTCGAGCGGGCCGGCGAGCGCGACGTGGTCGTGGTCGAGCAGGCCGACGAGGTCGGCGGCACCTGGCGCGACAACGCCTACCCGGGGTGCGCGTGCGACGTCCCCAGCCACCTGTACTCCTTCTCCTGGGCACCGAACCCGGGCTGGACCCGCTCGTTCGCCCCGCAGGAGGAGATCCAGCGCTACCTCGTCGACGTCGCCACCCGCACCGGGGTGCGGGCGCGCACCCGGTTCGGCACCCGCCTCGAGGCGGCGACGTGGGACGACGAGGCGCAGGTCTGGCGCGTGCGCACGAGCCGCGGCGACCTCGACGCCGACGTCCTCGTGCTCGGCACGGGCGCGCTCTCGGCACCGGCCGTCCCCGACCTGCCCGGCCTGTCGTCGTTCGCCGGCGAGGTCTTCCACTCCGCGCGCTGGGACCCCGCGTTCGACCCGGCGGGCCGCCGCGTCGCGGTCCTCGGCACCGGCGCCTCCGCGGTGCAGCTGGTGCCGCACCTGCAGCGGGAGGCGCTGCAGGTCACCGTCGTGCAGCGGACGCCGTCGTGGGTGCTGCCGCGGAACGACCGCGCGATCGGGCCGCTGCGGCGGGCGCTGTACCGCCGGGTGCCGCTCGCGCAGCGCCTGGCGCGCTGGGCGACGGCGGCCTGGCGCGAGTCGTGGGCGCTGGGGTTCGTCGCCCTGCCGGCGATGATGCGGCCGATGGAGCGCGCGAGCCTGCGCCACCTGGCGGCCCAGGTGCCCGACCCCGACCTGCGCAGGCGGCTCACGCCGTCGTTCCGGCTCGGCTGCAAGCGCGTCCTGCTCAGCGACGACTGGTACCCCGCGCTCTCCGCCCCGAACACCGACCTCGTCGACGAGCCGGTGGTCGAGGTGGTCCCCGAGGGCCTGGTGACGGCGTCCGCCGACGGCACCCGCACCACCCACCGCGCGGACGCGCTGGTGCTGGCCACCGGGTTCCGCGCGACCGACCCGCCGTTCGCGCACGTCGTCCGCGCCGGCGGGCGCACGCTCGCCGAGCACTGGTCCACGACCGGGATGCAGGCCCACCTCGGGCTCGGCGTCGCCGGCTTCCCGAACCTGTTCCTGCTGATGGGCCCCAACACCGGCCAGGGGCACACCTCGGTGCTGCTGTTCGTCGAGGCGCAGACCCGCTACGTCGCCGACCTGCTGCGGCGCACCCGCGGCGCCGGCCCCGTGCAGCCGCGCGAGCGGGCGCAGGAGCGGTCCGTCGCCGCCGTGCACCGGCGGCTGCGCCGCACGGTCTGGAGCACCGGCGGCTGCCGCAGCTGGTACCTCGACGACCAGGGGCGCAACCCGACGCTGTGGCCCGGCTTCGCGCAGGGGTACCGCCTGCGGCTGCGGCGGGTCGACCTCGACGACTGGGACGTCGCGGCGCGCCGCGCGCCGGCCCCCACCACCGACGGCGCGCAGGAGGTGGCGGCGTGAGCGGGCTCGACGGACGCGTGGTCGTGGTGACGGGGGCGGCCCGCGGGTTGGGGCTCGAGCTGTCGCGGCGGCTCGCCGGCCGCGGCGCGCGGGTGGCGCTGCTCGGGCTCGACCCCGACCTGCTGGCCCAGGAGGCGGGGCGGCTGCCGGACGCGCTCGCCGTCCCCACCGACGTCACCGACGCCGCGGCCCTGCAGCGCGCGGCGGCCGCGGTGCTCGAGCGGTACGGACGCGTCGACGCCGTCGTGGCGAACGCCGGCATCGCGGCAGGCGGCCCGCTGCTGCTGGCCGACCCGGTCGCCTACGACCGGGTGATCGAGGTGAACCTGCTCGGCAGCGTGCGGACGGTGCGCGCCTTCCTGCCCGAGGTGGTGCGCTCGCGCGGCTACGTGCTGCAGGTGGCCTCGCTCGCGGCGATGGCGCCCGCCCCGCTGATGGGCGCGTACTGCGCGAGCAAGTCCGGCGTCGAGGCGTTCGCGCACTCGCTGCGCGCCGAGGTGCGCCACCACGGCGTCGACGTCGGCGTGGCCTACCTGTCCTGGACCGACACCGACATGGTGCGGGGCGCCGACGAGCACGACGGCCTGCGCACCATGCGGCAGCGGATGCCGGGCCCGCTCGGTCGCACCTACCCGCTCGGGCCCGCCGCCGAGCGGCTGGTCGAGGGGCTCGAGCGCCGCTCGCCGCACGTCTACGGCCAGCGCTGGCTGCGCGGGGTCCAGGTGGTGCGGCCGCTGCTGCCGGCGCTGCTGGCCCGCGCGCCGCGGGACGACCTGCGCCGCGCCGAGGACGCGCTACGGTCCGACGGCGCCACGGCCACCGGGGCCGTGGGCGCCGGCGGTCGCGCCGACACCGGTCGCTGAGACCTGCTGCTGCGACCGGCCGCCGGGCCGGACGGAGGGGTGGGCGTGGCCGAGGTCGAGGGACGCGCGGCGGGGCTGCGCGGGGTCGCCGAGCGGCACCGC